>JABBNY010000065.1 GCA_019352095.1 Acidobacteriota bacterium | reverse complement strand
AGCTCTTCCGATCTATGCATCATGGCGAGCTGTTCAATCTGGTCCGTCAGTACCGCCGCGGTCGCCTCACCCGCACCGTGTCGCGCTTCGTAGGGCGTCTTTGACTTGACCTCGCCAAGCACTCGACCGTCGCGCGCCACAATGAGCGCAAGTGCCTTGGTGCCACCTACGTCGATGCCTATAGAAACGTCACTCATGCGACTGACTCGGCCTTGGTTTTGAGTTCGTCCAGTGCTTGAGTCTGAATACGATGCGCGGCGCGTGATTTTATGAAGTTGGGAATTGGCACGAGCAACTCCACCTCGAGGTCATAGGTGACTTTGGTCCCCGACCCCACCGCTTGGAGAACATACTGGCCCTTCAAGGATGAGGTGATGTCGCCACTGGTCTGAAACCAACTCAACTGTTCGGGTGCTCGGCTGTAGTCGTAGCGCAAGACGTACGTCGTCGAGCGTCCAAACGCCGCCGCGCGAAATTGAACTGAGACGGGCCGCCCCTCGGCATCGTGTTCGAGCACATCAATCCTTTTGAGTTCACTGACCCAGTTGACGTAGTTGGAGAAGTCCGTAATCACTCGATAGACCGTTTCGGGCGTCGCGTTGACCATGATTGAAACTGTCGCTCGTTGCGCCACGGTTCCTCCTTCGAAGTACACCTTAGGACAGTCAAGGCGCGTCAACGAAGTGGTCGAACGAGCGCAGCTCTCTGGCGAGCGACGCGGCGAGAATGTCCCACTCGAAGCGCGAGACCGCGAGTGCGCGTGCGTTCAGTGCGTACTCGAGGCGTCGATCGGGATTGATAAGGAGCGCTTTCATCGCCGCGGCGAGTGCGCGCGCGCTCCTCGAGTTGGCGACCACTTCCCCAGTGACACCATCGAGCACCGCTTCGTGACTGCCACCTGAACGCCCAGCGACTTGGGCGACGCCGCTCGCTGCGGCCTCGACGAACACGATGCCGAAGCCCTCTTGCTCAAGTCCCAACCAGCGGCTACGACAATCCATCACCATGAGATCACTCGCACCCAACCATTCGCTCAGACGTTCCTCGGGCACCCGTCCGAGGAACGTCACGGGCGCGTCGAGCTTGCTCGCGATGCGTTCAAGTCGCGCCCGATCACGCCCCGCGCCCCCGATGGCAATGTGCAGACCCGGGAACGTCGAGCGCAACTGAACACTCGCGCGCAGCAAAGTGTCCATACCCTTACGCGGTACGAGCCGCGAGTACGAACTCACGAGTAGTGCCTCCGCGGGTAAACCGAGCGAGGTTCGCACCTCCGCGCGTCGTGACGCATCGAGCGGGCGAAACTTCGACGTGTCAACCCCGGGCGGGATCTGGATCACCGGCGGCATGTGCTCGGCGGCAACTCTTCGAGCCTCGGCCTCGGGGTACGAGCCCGCACAAAGCGCCACGCTCGCGTTTCTAAGGACATAGCGAAACGACGACGCCACGAACGGCAGGCGGCCGGGAATCGCCACTTCCGCTCCGTGCAGCACGACGCCGTAGGGTCGCGACAAGCGCGGCCCAAGCAGTCCCAGCGGCCAGGCCGGGTCCAACAGCACCAACTCTGGCTGATGACGTTCTATGGCGGTTTCAATCGCTGAGAACGCCCGTGGCGTAGGTGCGAATAGGGTTCGCGCTTCCACGCGTTCGACTATCACATCCGCGTGCTCATCGAACCGCGTCGCCTCTTCATGCGACGACGCCGTGAGCACGACTGCGCGACCGGGTTCGAGGCGACGCCACAGTTCATGAAGATAGACCTGAATTCCACCTACTTTTGGGGGGAAGTCGTTGGTCACCAGAAGGTGGCGCGCCATGACACCACGCTAGTCACTGTGAACGTCTAGGAAGTACTCGACGCCGGTCGATGTTGGAACTTGAGCCTGGGAATCATGCCCTGGGCGGCGAAGAGTTGCACGACCTGCGCGTCAGTACTCGTCATCACCAATTCATCTGGTATCTCGCCGAGCACGAAGCTGACCAGACAATCTGCGCAATCGGGCGTTGCGCGACGAATGCAGTCGTTGCAGCTAATTGATAATTCGATGCCACTTGCCATCTCACACCTTTCACTTTCTTTCACTCTGGTGAGGGTGTGTGACATCTCACGCCAGAAACGCGACTATCTCCTGAGCGACTTGTTCGGGTGCGAAGACCACACCTTCACTCACGACTTCAGAGGTCGCGGCATCGATGACCACGTAGAACGGTGGCCATCGCACGTCGAGTTGCTCCATCAAGGCGGGTGCGATCAGGATCGGGTGGCGCGCCTGCGCCCACTCGCCGTCTTCGTCGCCCGAGGCGCTCACGATGACCAGCTCGATTGGCGCGAACTCTTCGAGGGTTGCGCTGACAAAGTCACGACATCCGTCACAACGTGTCTTCACCGCGACTACCAAGGTGACACCACGAAACGTATGCGTCCTTTTCTCGCCGTCCAGGGTGACTCCGGTGAACGAGGCGGGCGCTGCGCGCCGCCGTGGTGCATCGAACGAGCGCACGCCGCTACTCGGACTCGCTGAGGACCTCTACGTCTCGGCCGTGCCCGCACCAGCGACACGTAACAGATTCGATGGTCGTCGCGATCACTTCAGGTTCTTCGATCGACAACTCACCACCAACGGTGTAGTGGTGAAACGATCGGATCGACGTAGTCTCGACCACGTCGAAGCGGGTCAGGTTTCCACAGGCATTGCAACGGTATCGAGTAATCACGACACTTACGGTAGTGCAAGCGCCGGTCGACTCATTCACCGTGACGCCCGAAGCGGCGCCGGGGATTGATTTCGAAGTTATGAACATTTGGCGGGTCGAAGTCAAACACCGTGTCATAGGCCACGTCGTCACGTTGCAGTGCCATCCGTTCACGGTCGATCAAGCGGCACAGGGCGCTCGGGTGACGAACCAACCCGAGGTGCATCGCACCTTCTCGGGTCTCAAGAGTGACGAACCCTCGTCGACTCAAGCGTTCAACGAAGCGCTGGTCGACCTGGGTCGCGACGACGTCGTGCAGCGCCACCTCGCCACGATGATGCTGCAGCGCTCCACCCTTGACGATGACGCGCTGATTTGTCACATACACCTTGTGCGAGCGCCAACGCCACGTGCGGGTCGCCACCACGAACAGACACGGCACGACCAGCACCAGCCACAGGACAGCACGAACCGAGTACAAGAAGCGAACATGCATCGTCGCGAGTTCGATCAATGTGATAACCAACGCAGTGGCGAGCACCGGAACGATCAGGCCTCGAGCAACGGGCGTAATCGTGATCACCCGCTCCTCGCCGTAGCGCCAGACCACCTTTCTGCTCATGACCCCATGCTAAGTACTCTGCGCCTCGAAACGATGTACCGCACGTGACGCTCGCGTTACACCTCGGCCCTAGTCTTTCGACGTGAACGCTGCGCGAACCCAGTCATGGATAGCCCCGTACCTGGGGGTGGCGATCACGTGGGGCTGTTCCTTCATCTTCATAAAACTGTCGCTCGGTTTCCTCTCCCCTTTCGGGGTTGCTTTCATTCGATGCGCGCTTGGTGCCCTCACCCTCCTGGTGCTCGCGAGGATCATGCGCGAATCCCTTCCCCGTGAGCGCATTGTCTGGTTTCATCTTTGGATCGTTGCACTCTGTATCAACGTCATACCCGGTGTGCTCTTCGCGCTCGCCGAGACCAGGACTACGTCAATTCTCGCGGGGCTCATCAACGCCATGACACCGCTGAGTGCACTGTTCTTCATCGCGGTGGTGTTTCGCGACGAACCCGTCACGCCCCGCCAACTCCTTGGGCTCGGCTTCGGATTCGTCGGCGTACTCACGGTGCTCGGAATATGGCAAGGACTCGGGCGAAACCCATGGTGGGCCGTTGGCGCGCTGCTGCTCTCGGTCACGCTCTACGGACTCGTCTTTCCGTATTCACGTCGCTACCTCATGCCACGAAAACTGCATCCGGTCTCGCTCGCCGGGGCGCAACTCTCATTGGCCGCGATCACGCTTCTCCCCACGTTCGCGTTCTTTGGTACAAACGGCAACGCCGTGAGCCTGCGGGCGCTCTTTGGCGTGACCGCGCTCGGCGTCTTTGGAAGCGGCTTCGCATTCATGTGGAACTTTCGCGTCATCGAACTCGCCGGGAGTTCACTCGCGAGCACCGTTACCTATCTGACGCCAGTAGTTGCGATTGTGGTGGGCGTCGTGTTCTTGCACGAATCAATGACCTGGTTCGAACCCGTTGGCGTGCTCGTGATACTTCTCGGCGCCGCAATTGGCAACGGCCAGTTGGCACCAAGACGCTAAACGTTGCGAAGTTGCTGCGCCGCCATGGAGAAATATGACTCCATTTCTGCGAACTGTTCATCGTTCAGTTCACCTCGAACACTCGCCAGTGCCGCGTTCATTGCAGCGAGCCAACCATCACGAGCCTTCTTGGTTATTCGAAACGGAGCGTGACGCATACGCAGCCGTGGATGACCGCGCTGCTCCATATAACTCGGTGGACCGCCCCAGTACTGACTGAGAAACAGCACCATGTGAAGTTTCGCTTCGCTAAGGTCCTCGGGGTACATGGGACGCACCGTCGCATCAGATTCGAGCGCGTCGTAGAAGGCGTCAACAAGTCGCTCGAAGAAGGGTTGACCGCCCACCTCTTCGTACAACGACATTTCCATGCCACCACGCTAGAGGATGTCCCCATCACTTAACTCGTGCAAATTCGGGGTTGCCGTGAAGGCTCGCCCGACTCGCGCCATCCCTTCGCCAGTCACGGTCGGGGCTCGGGGTAGTAGAGGTTCCACGCACGAGCCATCGCTTAGACTTGTTCGAGTCTCGTCAGGGACACGCGGGTGTAGCTCAATGGTAGAGCTCCAGCCTTCCAAGCTGGATATGCGGGTTCGATCCCCGTCACCCGCTCCAACGATTTTCGTTGAAAGTGCAAGCGTTTCAGACACTTTCGAGTAACCACGGTTGACCACTGTTAACCGCCAATGCCCTCTGTAACATGCCCAAACTTTGCCCGATCATGCCCAAACTTTGCCGGCGTCGCCGACGGACGCTCTCAAGTGATGTGCGGAGATCGGAGAGAACGCGAAAAGTCACGTGAAGTTCCACGATTATTCCGAAACGGAGTCATCTCCACTGTTCGAATCCAGACTTGAAGCATCGACGAAGACACCGAGGGCGTCCGCGATGATCCTGTCTCGATCTTTGGTCGCGTGTTGGTAGCGCATGGCGGCGACCGAAGATGAATGGCCCGCGCGGTGCATGAGTTCTACCGTGGTGGCGCCCGTGGCGGCAGCCAACGTCAAACCCGTGTGCCGCAGGTCATGTAGGCGTAGATCGGTTCTGCCCAGAGTGGCTCGGGCACGTTGCCAAGCGACTTGCAGGACGTTGGCAGCAAGTGGTACTCCCGTAACGCCGGTGAACACGAAATCATCAGGTCCAGGACCGGTGAAGCGGTCCAGATGGGCTTTGATTCGCGTTGCCACAGTTTCTGGCACCGCGATCGTCCGTCGGCCAGCTTGCGTTTTTGGCTCCTTGATCAGAGACTTTCCGCCCATCGTGACCGTACGACTCTGCTCTACGCGGATCGTGGCGTGGACAAGGTCTATGTCTTTTCTTCGAAGGCCCAGGAGTTCTGCTCGCCGAAGTTGGCACCACGTGGCGAGTGAGACGATTAGACGCAGATGCTCGGGCATGGCGACCTCAAGGGCCCCCACCTCGGCGACGGTTGCCACAGGGCGCTCTGTGGGCCGCTCAACTCCTGCTCCATCGACCTTGCATGGCGAGGCGACGAGAAGTCCATCAACTACTGCGGTCCGCAGGATTGCAGAGAGCAGGCGATATGCCTTGGCCGCAGTCGAGGGATGAGCCTGCGCCAGCTGAGCGTGCCAACTTCGAATTGTCGAGGGGGCGAGAGCGACGAGCGCCGTTCGACCCAGGGAGGGAGAGATGTGGCGCTCGAGTAGGTATCCATATAGTTCTCGAGTGCGAAAGGCGAGATCGTTGCGTTGATTAAGCCAACGTTCGGCGTACTCATCGAAAGTCGTTTTGCCCACTTTTGGATCGATCCACGCGCCTCGGTGGTGGTCCGCATCGACCAGCGACAGATGAACAAGCGCGTCCGCCTTGGACTTGAACGTTCCAGCGGAGTGGGCCTTGCCATCGTGAAAATAGAGAGCTTGCCAACGCCCAGACGTCCTCTGACGGACGGTTCCGAAGTGACGCTTTGGTGTCACTTCGTGGTCACTGCTGCGACTGGTTGCACGAAGTCACGTTGCACGAAAGCACAACGGTCGAGGTGAGGCTGCACTTTGACTCGAGCCATCTAATTAGTCTCTTCAGCTTCCTCGACTTCATGATCGGTGCGCGCTCGATCCCTGGCCCGTGCCTCTTGTCGAAGTTCACGTTGCATCGTGAAGAACAACTCCGCGAGTTGCGAGGCTCGAGGGTCGTCGTAACCTCGCCCCTCGAAGTGAAAGGTCCCCTCGACAGGATCACCCTCTCTCTCGCCCGCCATGTAGTCGCTTCGAGCACTTCGGAGTGCGGCAAAAGTGGTTGAGAATGCCCGTGACTTCGTGATCAATTGTCCGGTGAAGCCGAAAGTATGAGCGTGCTCTCGCAAACGAAATATCTCGTACTTCTCTTCGCCGCCGAGGTCCCACGCAGTAAGCGCCAAGCGTCGAAAATGGGGATTATCGATGAGCGTCCGGATTTGACGACGTGAACGAAAGCGTCGGGCCAACTCCTTCGAGCCATCGGTCGTCTTCGATGCGTACTTCGCGACGTAGGCAGTGACCTTCAGCGCAGTCTCCTCGCGCGTCGCCAGGTCCTGGATGTCGTAGATACGACCCCACCGAACGGGACTTCCATTGAGATCGGGCGCCCACGCTCGTTCAATCGAGGCGCGAACCACCCGGGCGAGGAGCTCGGTCGTCGCCCACGATGGTGGCTCAGCGTCGACTAATTCGGGACCGTCGAGTCGCAACACGCAGTGAAGATGTACGAGACCTCGACGTTGGACTTCAGCCACCTTCAGATAGTTCAATTGCGCGACTGAACCCAAGTGAGGTTGCCCAATGCCACCCGCTTCGGCGAGCAGACGACGGATGACTTGGATTGTGTTATTCCACAGTCTCGACGCGTGCGCGTTCCAAAGCACAGCACTCCGATAGTCGAAGCATTTCTCACACAGCGGAGTACCGAGGTCGACGTCGTCTTCATCGTGGCGCCGCAGGCACGAGGTGCGGCCGCCATGGACGCAGGATCTTTTCGAGGATCGCGAGCGCGGAACACAGTCTCCGTTGTCACGAATTGAATGAACGACGCCAAACGACGGGGCCGTCAAAGTGACGAAGAGCCGCGGGTGCGTACCAACGTCGAGCGGTATCCCCTTTCCCCCGACGAGCCCCGTCGAAACGAGTATCCACGCGTCAGCCCGATACAGAAACGAGCACGCCGGACATAGGACTTCGCGCCGATCCTTGCACGCCACGCGCAGGCTGCGCTGCGAAACCTCACCGGTAGCAGTATTCACCAACTCACCCCTAAGGCGAATCGGATGCGAACAGTTACTCGAGCCCTGGAGTTCTCGCAGCAACCGCTTGCTCTCTTCAGCGTTCACGAACGGCTCACTACTTCGGCCAGATTGTCTTCGCGGATTCGATTTGTTTCAAGTAAAGCGAACGCCGACCACTCGGCTAGCAAATGATCGTCATTGCATTTCCGTGAGTGGATTTCCATAAAGCCCCTTATCGAGGGCTGGAGTTTCGCCTTGTCTACAAAGGTTCCTCAAAATGGAGAAAACAAGACCACAACTTTGGAGATCCAAGACTCCTTTTACCCACAGATTTCGACGATGTTGAGAGATGCCAGTGAGTCCGCTTGGCCGACTTGGCGCTTCGCGCCAGCCAGCCGCGGACAGTGGATTCCAGCGCAAGGCATACATCCTGAGCGATTTGAGGAAGTCTTCTTTACATAGTCAAGAACCTGCACCGTTACTGCACTGCTCTACTCCTGATCGACCTTCATTGCTCTCGGTTCGCCCCGAGGCGAATTGATCTCATTGCGATCGAAAAGCAACACGATTGAAAAATGGCTGCAATCTGAGAACGTGCAACTTCGCTAGGACCGCTAACAAGCCGCGAGCGCAGGCCCCGTCATGCCCCCAGAGTGGAAGTAGGCGCCGTTTCGAACGCACACGATGGTCCTGGCGTTGGTTGCTCGATTCACCAAATTGAAGTGAAAGAGGAGTTCGTTCTTGACGATTTGCTGAGATTTACTCACCATCGTGGTGTTCACGCCCGCAATTCTCCATGAACCTCGATGCGCAAAAAGTCGTGTCGCCCACGAGTTCACCTCGCTCAGGCTGGGCGTTCGAAGGTCCTGAGAAGTAACGTAACTGAAGGCAGCGTTGGCAGTAATTAGAGCTTCGCTTTGCGCGGGCGTCTGGTGCGGAGTCTTCTGGTAATAGAAGTTCGAAAGTGCCCAGGCGGTGGTAAAACCATGGCTGCAAAAAGCGGATTCGACGGTCGCCGACGGTCGCGACTCTCCACACAACAGATCAGGCGACTTCATAGTAGACACCGTCTCGGCGTGGACAACACCCTTGCGTTCGTACTGCAACCTGAGGCCACCTACGGCATAGAGACGGCCTACCTGAGGCGCCACCATACCCACGACGAGCGTGTCACCTTTTCTCATCATCACTGAGTGCCCAAATGCCGGTACCAAACCGGGCGAACTCTGAGGGAGGGTCAAGTTAAACTTCGCTTGATGGCTGACGTCGATTTCGACGCGAGCAACGCGCGGTAGCGGGTATCCCCTAAAGCTGATGAGTGAAACGTGCAGCAACCGAATTCCCAGGCTCGAACGATTCGAAAAGTTAAAATTGAAGTTGTTGATCGTCTTGGGAGAAGTAGGTACACCGGCTGCACCGCTACTGGAAAGCGAGAGTGGTACTTCTACGCTGCGCGCTTCGTACGCAAGGACGCCGACAATCAGTGCTCCCACCATTGCCACTATCAACACGACACTGGTAGTCCAACGCAATGAGCGATCAAGCCTGAATCGGGCGGTGACTCCGTGCAAAGCAATATTGAGTCCGCGGACATACGAAACAGGCTGTTCCTCGATTTCGTCTTCGAGATGAGCGACGAACTCCTCCCCATAACGCGCGCGCCACTTTGCGGGATACCACCGGAGATAACCGAGTGCCCGACGTCGGTGAATCGACGTATCGGAGTTGGTGACTTCAATTTTCACGCGGGCGACCAATTGCGAGAGAGTCGACGCTGACTTTCGGCGAGCACTTTGGCTTGAGCCTTGACGTGCTCCTTCAATGCCATCGCACCGCTAGCCGTTAAGCGGTACGGGCGACGTCGATCTTCTGAGGGAACGGGCTCAATAAAGCCCTGGGTTTCGAGCCGCGCCAACGCCTCGTACAGCGTGCCGGGAGCGAGTCGGACATTGGCGAAACTCTCAACGTCCTTCGTGAGGGCGTAACCGTGTTTTTCACCGTCAGCCAAACTCGAGAGGATCAAGAATGCGGTACCCGCGTTCCGAGATCCCTTTTCCAAATCGAATGAAGAAGTTCGTGCCATAACGCCACTATATCGACTGCCGATATAACGGTCAACGAGCATCTCGTTTTCTCCGAAATTACGCTAAAACAATAGAAGACCTTCCTTCCAGGAGCCTTCTTTGATTCGTGGCGGGTAGGCCAAACCACTTGAAGAGCTGACCACCAAGAGTCGTGCACAAGTGACTCCGCAGAAGCAGTTTGGCTCGTCAATGTGGAAGAACAATCGCATCGGGGCCGCGTTAAGAGGGACTAGCGAGCGAAGCTTGCGGCGAAATTGTGGATGTTGCCAATGGCAGCCATGCTCGAGTTCTTAATCCAATACTGGCCGACTGCCACGCAGTATGTGACTGAAGGACAACTCAAGCCATCGACTTGGCCGCTGTTGATCGCGCCGCGGTGATAGCCGATCAGTGCGCCGTCATTCCATTTTCCATTGACTTCTCTGGCGAACCAAGCAACGCTGCTGACGCTTGTGTTGCCGCTCATTGTGGGGTGCGGTCCGTCCAGCAGACCAGCGACCACACAGTTCGAGGCGCTTTGACATGACAAGAGATTGGCCGACGACTCCGAGTACCCGGCCACCGTCCAGACCTTGCCCACTTGGACGGGTTTTGCCCAGTGGCCAACTCGGCCCGAGGATGCAAACGCCGCGCTGGCGCCGGGAGTGGAGATGCGTCCAGCGACAGTGCAATCACTCATCGTCGGGCATGCGACACTGAGCACGGTCCAATTCGACGGAAATGTCTGTTGAGCTTGTGACCATTGACCGTTCGTCTCCACGGCTTCGATGGCGCCGTACGTACCGTCAATCGAATCCATACCGACTGCGACACAGTTGTTCGCGCGGGGACACGACACGTCGAGGAACTCTGCCAGTCTGCCCACTGTGGACGTCCGCGTCGCGAGCGGTCGCGGGGTGCCCCAGCGCCCGGACTTTTCGCTGAGCACTGCCGGTGCGTAGATTGGGGTCGCGGCGAACTGACTGGAGTAGCGAAGGGTCCCGACAACAACGCAGTCGCGTTGGTCACTGCAGGAGATTTTGAACGCTTGAAAGTCCTTCGCTGAGCCGAGCTTGAGGTTCAACGGAATCGCCTTCTTCCACTGACCACTGGAGTAGGAGACGGTGAAGTGATCGACCTTCATGGCGTTTTTTGGCGTGCTGTATCTCCCGAACGCCACGCACCCGCTTACGAAGCACGACGTTGTAATCAAGATAGAGTTCGCGATCTTGCCAAGGTTCTTGGTGGGGTCGATCGGTGTCCCCCACTTCCCGTCTCGCTCCGTTTGAACGATGGCCTGAGTGTTGGAGATGTAGCCGCTCTCAACACAGTTTCCTGGGCTCATGCATGCGACCGACGTCGGGCCAGAGTTTCCGACCGACGCTGACGTGCTCAGTTGGGTGACATTCAGCGTTGGGGTTGCACCTACTGGAGTTACAAGACCTAGCGCAATCACGGTCAGTCCAACCACTGCTGCGGTGCGCATGTACATTGACTCCCCCTTGGCCGCGTCAGTCTCTCATGTCGACACGACGATGCGCCATTAGCGCCAGCGAGACCCGTTAGGACTGTCACGCCGGGTCTGCGACGCAAGAGCCCAGCATTTGTTGAACTTCGATTAATGCAGTGACGGCATTTTCAGAGGATTTTCTTGGCTCGATCCGGAGTGGTTGGGAACGCCATCACATCTGGAGACAATTATCTAAGTATGGGAGGCACTGTCGGGTCAAAGCCCGAAGGACTAGACGGGTCGATTGTCGACTCGTTGGCCTTCGAACGAGGTTTCGAAGAGAACTTTTCATCCATTCACCGCTTCATTGCTCGACGCGTCGGCACCGCACTCGCAGACGACCTCGCCGCGGAGACGTTCGCAACCGCCTTTCGACGTAGGGCCACCTTCAATTCAGAACAGGGTTCTCTGCGTTCGTGGCTGTACGGGATCGCGATCAACCTCGTTCGAAACCATTGGCGAGCGGAGCAGCATCTTCTCCACCTCGACGCCCGTCTACGAGTCGAAGCCGAATATCACGAGGATCCGTCACTCTCCGATGAACGATTGAGTGCCTCGCTCGTGGCTCCTCGCATCGCCGCCGCTCTCGCTTCACTCAACGGTGATCAGCGCGAGGTTATCTTGCTTCACGCCTGGGCCGAATTGAAACACGAAGAGATTGCGTTTGCGCTCGGCGTCGCGCCAGGAACCGTGCGTTCGCGACTTTCGCGCGCTCGTGCCGCGATGGCTGACCAACTTGGAAGCTTCGACTTTGATCTTTGGTTGTTCGATGAAGATCATCGACCTCACGCCCAAGAAAGGACTGACCATGACTGATGAGTTCGAACTGCTCCGTCATTTTCGTGACGAAATTCCTAATCCCTCAACCGACGCGTGGACTCGCGCAAGGTCCGCGATAGCGGTCGCCGCGTTCGAAGAAAGTGACGCGTCATCGTCGTCAGTGATCACGGCAACTCGACGGGCCTCCCGCATTGTCGGGCTACTACCCGGGTCATGGAGTGGTCGCTCGCGGCGGGCTGGTTTTCATCGCCCTCGTGGCTTCCTGGTGCAATCGGTAATTGTGTGCACTGCACTTGTAGCAGGACTGCTGGTCTCGGTGCTGAGTGGGAACTCGAGTCTTTCAGGTCCTTTCACTACTTCATGGAACGCGGCGCACGCTCTGCCCGTGTCTCAATTGAGTGGCGCCGCACCCAAGGGCACGTGGTTGCTCGCGGACTACATCACAAAAGCAGGCTGGCAACAGAACACGACGGGACCCGAACCCGGCAATCTCACCTGTCCTACGTCCGGTACCTGTTACGTGACGGGCGACAACGCCACGTCGAGTTCGGGTCCGGCGAAGTACAACTCGTTTTATGTTTCAAATGATGGCGCTTTGAGTTGGAGCGTGTTACCGGTTCCCGCTGGAATTGACTTCACGACGCCGCTCGCGTGCGCGAGCGCGCAGCGCTGCGCCGCTGGCGCCACCTATAACAATCAACCGGTGTTCATCTCGACGTCCGACGGTGGTCACTCGTTCACCATCGATCCTTTACCAACCTTAGACGGAGCTCTCCATTCACTCGACTGTCCTTCCGTTGACTTCTGTGCTGGTCTCGCTGCTACATCGGCTGACGCCAATAACTCTCCCATCGACGCCACGTTTCTCTCGACCGCCAACAATGGCTCGAGCTTTACTGACACGCTGCTCCCTGCGGGTCAGTCGATGGTTGCGCTCGCTTGTCCGACGTCGTCCGACTGCGTCGCCGTTGGAACGAGCGATGCTTCGAGCACCCAGGCATTGACAACTGGCGTGGTGGCCCACACCGGTGATGGTGGTCAGAGTTGGGCCAGCGGCGCATTGCCAATGGGCTTTGGCATCATCAACTACGCCACGCGACTTAGCTGTAGTGATGCGCAGCATTGTTCGGCTCTCGGCAACATTGCCGTCACCGTGACGAATCCTCCAGAGTGTTCCTCGCTGACACCTCCGCTACCGTCAAGTGCGTCTCAATCCGCCCCAGCGCCGCAAAGTCCAGCCGTGCAAGTAATCGCCCGAGAGGAGTCTGCCTTTTGGGCCCGAGCGAGTGCGGTCGAAGCACAATCTGGATCAGTATCGTGTGTAAGCAACGGAACCGGGATTGTCAGCGATATTGCCAAAACAAGCGATGGTGGTGTCACTTGGGTACCCGAGGCGTTGCCCGCGTCGGCGCCAGAGCCAATGCTTTCCGACATCGTGTGCGCGAGTAATGAAGACTGCGTTGCCAC
>JABBNY010000064.1 GCA_019352095.1 Acidobacteriota bacterium | reverse complement strand
GAATGCGGCCTGCGAAAGTGGGCCCGAGGGTTCAAATCCCTCCCTCTCCGCCATCAACACCGAGCGCTGTGCGCTCGGTGTTGGCACGTATAGAGGAGACGTTCTTGCGGTACTGGATCGAGACGCTCGGGTGCCCCAAGAACCATGTGGACTCGGACAAATTAGCGGGACTCCTCGAGTCCCAGGGTTACGACGTAGCCGAGAGCGCCGCCCAGGCCGACCTCGTTGTTGCCAATACGTGCGCATTTATCGAAGCCGCTCGAGAGGAATCGATCGAGACGGTCCTTGAATTGGCCGACCAAAAGCGCGACGGCGCGCGCCTGGTCGTCACTGGTTGTATGGCCGAGCGCTACGGCGACGAGTTGTCGGCTGCGCTGCCCGAAGTCGATCTGGTGGCGGGATTTGGAGAGAGCCTCACGGTGGTCCAGGGGGTGGCATCGACCCCAGTGTCGCTTCGAAAGCGCCCGGCCCTTTCGTTCGACCTGTTGAATCTGCCGCGGCCGAAGACCTCGTCGCCCTGGGCGTACGTGAAGATCGCCGAGGGTTGTGACCGACGTTGCGGGTTCTGCGCGATTCCGAGTTTTCGTGGTGACCAACGCTCACGCACGAGCGAGGAGATCCTCGCCGAGGCTCGCGCGCTGGCCGAGGGTGGCGTGAAGGAGATAGTCCTCATCGCTCAGGACCTCGCGAGCTGGGGCCACGACCGACGTCGCGCGGCACTCGGCGAAGCGGTCGAGGTACTCGACGAGGGTGGTTCGCAACCGCTGATCGAACTGACCAATACGTTGAGTCGCGAGATCGAGCGCGTCCGATTGCTGTACCTCTACCCCTCAGGGCTCACGAGCGGTCTCATTGAGGCGATCCTCGCCACGGGTGTGTCATACTTCGATCTCTCGCTCCAGCACGCCTCGAGGAGGATGTTGCGCGCTATGCGACGATGGGGTGATTCCACCCGATTCCTTGAGCGCATCGAGGCAATTCGCTCGAGTGACCCCGACGCCACGTTTCGCTCATCGTTCATCCTCGGCTACCCCGGAGAAACCGAGGATGACCAGCGCGAGCTGCTCGAGTTCATCGAAGCCGCGCAACTGGACTGGGCGGGCTTTTTCACCTTCTCGCGCGAAGAGGGCACCTACGCCAACGATCTCGCCGACCAGGTCCCCCACGAATTAGCGCTCGAGCGTCTGCGAGAGGTCAGCGAACTCCAGGACAGCATCACCGCACGTCGCCGCGACGCGCTGGTCGGTACGCGCCAGCGTCTCTTGATCGATGCCCCGGGCGTCGGACGTAGTGTCCGGGAGTGCCCCGAAATCGATGGCATCGTCATGGTGGACCGCGCCCTTAGCGTGGGCACCCTGGTGGAATGTGAGATTGTGGCAAGTCACGGTACGGATCTGGAAGGGGTGCGGGTATGAAGACTGATGACCGCACCTACGGCGAGACGGCGCTGCTCACGCCGGCGAACCTCATGACCGCCTTTCGCCTTCTCGTCGCCCCGGTATTCATCTACATGATCGTGGTGAACCGCATCTCATGGTGGACGACACTCGTGGGCTTTCTGGCAGCGGCGTCAGACTATTTCGACGGGATTGTCGCGCGTCGCCACGGCACCACGACTTCAGGAGCGTTTCTCGATCCACTCGCCGACAAGGTGATTGTCCTCGGGGGCCTCTACGCGCTAGTCATTTCTCGACCGCACGGTCTAAAGAGTTTCATCGTGCCCGCGGTCATCATCACTTTGCGCGAGGTGTGGATGAGCGCCTACCGCAGCAAGATGGCACGACGAGGGATCTCGATCCCCGCGAGTCAGGTCGCCAAATGGAAGACCTTCGTCCAGGACTGGGCGATTGCCTTTTGCGTGATCCCGTGGACAGCGCATCACACGTGGATCGGTGTGGTCACTATCTGGGTGGCGACAGTGATGACCCTCTATACGGGATGGCGCTACTACGTCGACGGACGAAGGAAATTCAGTGCGCGTTGAAATCGTCGCCGTGGGCACCGAGTTGTTGCTCGGACAGATTCCCGACACCAATTCACAGTGGCTCGGTGAGCAACTCGCCGCGAACGGGATCACGTCACACTTCCATCAGCACGTTGGTGACAACCATGAACGAATTGTCCTGGCGTTTCGCACTGCGCTAGCTCGAAGTGATGCGGTCATTGTGTGCGGCGGACTCGGACCCACCCAAGACGACATCACCCGCGCGGCCCTCGCTGAGGTGATGAACGTGCCACTGGAGCGTGATGAGCACATCATCGAGACCATCCGCGCCATGTTCGCCTCGCGTGGTCGCACCATGCCCGATAACAATCTCCTGCAAGCCGATGTGCCCCGAGGGGCCTCGATTATCGCCCAAGCCCGCGGTACCGCACCGGGACTGATCTGTCCGATCGGACAGAAGGTTGTCTACGCCGTGCCCGGTGTGCCCTATGAGATGTCTGAGATGTTCGAACGCGCGATCCTGCCCGACCTGCTCGCGCGCGAACGCGCGTCGGGGCGCAGCGCAGTGATCACCAGTCGCGTGCTTCGTACGTGGGGAGCCAGCGAGTCGGCACTCGCTGAAGTGGTGGGCGAGCGTTTCGATGCCCTGCACGGTGACGATCGCGTGACCATTGCGTTCCTGGCGTCAGGAATCGAAGGCATAAAGGTGCGCGTCACGGCGCGTGGCGATGATGATGAACACGCGACGACGCTGTTGCGGCACGAGGAGCACGAGGTCCGCGCACTCATTGTCGAGAAGTTGGGCGACATCATATTTGGCATCGATGACGAGAGCATGGAAGACGCCATTGCGGCTCGATTGTTACATCGGGGCGCGACGCTCGCGGTTGCCGAATCAGTGACCGGTGGGCTCATCGCCAGTCGTCTCGTCGGCGTCGCGGGGGCCTCACGGTGGTTTCGTGGCGGCATCGTGAGTTACGCCTCCGAGGTGAAGTTCGACCTCTTGGACGTGCCACGGGGTCCGGTCGTCAGTGCTGAGGCGGCCAAGGCCATGGCCGTGGGCGTGCGACGCGTGCTCGGAGCGGACATTGGTCTGAGTGTGACGGGAGTCGCCGGCCCCGAGGAGCAGGATGGTCAGCCCGCGGGCACGGTCTTTGTGGGCATTGCCATTGGCGAGCAGGTGCACGAGGTGGCGCTTCGCCTGCCCGGAGACCGACCGCGCGTGCGTGCGTACAGCGCCATTAGTGCGCTCGACGCACTTCGGCGTGAACTCGATGCTCTCGCCTGAGCCGAGCAGCACGTAGTCTCGGCCGAGAGAGTGAGGTAGTTATGACGTCATTGGAGATTCGAGTCGACCCGAAGTTTCTCGGGTTCGATCCCGCGAGACTCGAGAGGATTTCGACGCACTTCAATCGCTACGTCAGTGACCGGCGCCTGAGTGGGTGGATGGCGACGGTAGCGCGCGGTGGCGAGTTGGCCTGGGTCGGCAGCGGAGGCCACCGCGATCGTGAGAAAGGCCTCGAGGTCACAGACGACACGATCTGGCGCATCTACTCAATGACCAAGCCGCTCACTTCACTCGCGGTGATGATGTTGTATGAAGAGGGCAAGTTCGATCTCAATGATGACGCGGGCACGTGGATTGAGGCCCTCAAGGAGCCCCGCGTCTACGTCTCGGGTCCACCGTCGAGTCCGGTGACCGTTCCCGCCAATGGACCGGTGCGCATTCATCACCTCTTGTCACACACGAGTGGGCTCACGTACGGTTTCAACTACATCCACCCGGTCGACGCGATCTATCGGGCCAAAGGATACGACTTCGGGTTCGCGAAGGGTGCCGACCTCGCTCAGGCCGTTGACGATTGGTGCACGAGCCCGCTACTCTTCCAGCCGGGAAGTCGCTGGAACTACTCGGTGGCGACCGACGTGCTCGGGCGTCTCATTGAATTGTGGAGTGGGAGTGCGCTCGACGAATTCTTTCGCTCGCGCATCCTCGAGCCACTCGGTATGCACGACACGGACTGGTGGTGCCCGCCAGAGAAAGCCGACCGGCTTGCAATGCTGTACGTACCCTCGCACGGTGACTCGTTGCCCTATGAGGACCTGGCCAACACGGTGCTGCACTTCCCTCGCATCCTCGGAGCCGGGGGTGGCCTGTTGTCGACGGCTCACGACTACAACCGCTTCATGACCATGTTGCTCGGGGGCGGCAAACTCGATGGCCTTCGTCTGGTGTCCAGTCGCACGATTGAACTCATGACCGAGAATCATCTGACGGGCGGGGTGGACCTCGGAGCACTCGCCACGGACTCGTTCTCCGAAGTTGACTACGCGGGAGTGGGCTTTGGTCTCGGGTTCTCGGTGGTGACCGATCGATTGAAGAACAAGAGTCTTGTCTCAGAAGGTACCTACGGGTGGGGCGGAGCGGCGTCAACCGCCTTTTGGGTCGACCCCGTCGAGGACCTCACGGTCAGTTTCTTCACCCAGTTGCTGCCGAGCGGGACCTACCCGATCCGCCGTGATCTGCAACAACTCGTGTACCAGTCGTTGATCGATTGACCGTGTCGGCCAGAGGGTCTTGAGCTACGGATCGTGCGTACCCGGTGACGCTCGAGCAGTGCTGAAGGTCCAGTGCGTACTGGAGAGCGTCGTGACGCGTAGGGGCAATACACCTTGGCCATGGGCCGTGGCTACGGCTTGATTTCTGGTTCCTCGAGCTCTTCATTGGGAGCGTCGACGCCGCCCTCGACCCCGGTGTCACTGATGTTGTCAGGCGGTGTTTCGCTCTCAGCCCCCTCGGGCAGTCCTGTAGGGGGCTTGTGGGGTTTCGTCTCGACGTCGAAGCGGCGGTTGGGATCGCTATCACGTGACATAACTTCGACCTTATGAGGGATAGGGTCAGGCTGAGCGGGATTCTTAGGTCAGCACGCTACATCCACTCTACGAACACTTGTTCGTAGTACCGTAATCCCAGGTGGAGACGACCAATGTCACGGGGTACCAATAGCGTGCCCACATGACAAAGAACAAGGAGACAGCAATGGCAACCGACGATCGCGCAAAGGCCCTCGACGCCGCGCTCGGCCAAATCGAAAAGCAGTTCGGCAAAGGCTCGATCATGCGTATGGGCGAGAACTTGCACATGAACATCGAATCGATCCCCACGGGGGCCCTCGCACTCGACATGGCGCTCGGCATCGGTGGCTTGCCGCGCGGTCGTATCATCGAGCTCTACGGGCCTGAATCGTCTGGTAAGTCGACACTCGCAATGCACGTGGTCGCCGAGGCGCAACGTAACGGCGGGGTGTGTGCGTACATCGACGCAGAGCACGCAATGGACCCGGTCTACGCGCGCGCCATTGGAGTGAACGTCGACGATTTGCTGATCAGTCAGCCCGACACAGGTGAACAAGCGCTTGAGATTTGCGACATGCTTATCCGCTCGGGTGCACTCGATGTCATCGTGATCGACTCGGTGGCGGCGCTGACGCCGCGCGCGGAGATTGAGGGTGACATGGGTGACAGTCACGTTGGACTCCAGGCCCGTTTGATGAGTCAAGCGCTTCGCAAACTCACCGGTGGTCTCTCGAAGTCGAACACCGTTGCTCTGTTCATCAACCAGTTACGCGAGAAGATCGGCGTGATGTACGGCTCACCCGAAGTGACACCTGGTGGGCGAGCGCTCAAGTTCTACTCGTCGGTCCGTCTCGACATTCGTCGCATTGAATCGATCAAGGACGGCACCGAGGTTGTTGGCAACCGCACGCGAGTGAAGGTCGTGAAGAACAAGTGTGCTGCGCCCTTTAAGCAGGCGGAGTTCGACATCATGTACGGCCAAGGCATCAGTCGAGAGGGCTCGGTCCTCGATGTCGCCGTGGAACTCGGTTTCGTGAAGAAGGCGGGAGCCTGGTTCACCTACGAGGGTGAGCAGATGGGCCAGGGCCGTGAGAACGTCAAGAACTTTTTACGCGAGAACCCCCAGACGATGGCCGAGATCGATGGCCGCGTACGTGAGCATCTGGCGGACGCCATGTCGCCCGACGTCGTTGGCGCGATAGACGAGATGGACATCGATTCACCGTTGTCACTCGATTAGCGCGTGGGGCGTGTGACGAGCGCCGAAGAACTCAATGGACCTTGACGTGATCGCGAAGTTCGAAGCGACGGGTCTGCGCACGGAACTTGAACGTGAAATCTGGCCAGATCGTGGTGTTGCGTCCACGCTCATTGAGATACCAGCTTGAGCAACCGGTGCCCCACACGGTGCCGGGTAGCTTCTCCTGCAGCGACGTGGTCCAACGTTGTGCCGCTTCTGGCGTCGGCTCGATGCGTGCGTTATTTCTGAGGGCGTATTTCATTGCGTCCATCACGTAGTTGAGTTGACTCTCCAACATGAAGATGATCGACGAGTGACCGAGGGAGGTGTTCGGACCACTCAGCATGAACAGATTGGGGAAGCCCGGGAACATGGTGCCCTTGTAGTTCGCCAAGTCACCACGCCACGCCTCGGCCATGGTCTCACCACCGGATCCGTGGACCCGCTCGCCCATTGGATTGTCGGTCACGAAGAATCCAGTCGCCGCGATGATGACGTCGCATTCGTGCAAGGTGCCGTCGGCGGTGCGTACGCCCCGGGGCTCGACACACGCGATGTGATCCGTGATGAGTGAGACGTTGTCGCGCACGAGCGCGGGGTAGTAGTCATTACTCAACAAGACCCGCTTGCAGCCCAGTCGGTACGAGGGTGTCAATTTCTCTCGCAGGTTGGGGTCGGGTACCTGGCGGGCGAGATGATCACGCGCGATGGTCTCCGCCCTGGTCATGCGCGAGGGGTCCTTGACGAATCCGAGCAGCAGCAGTTCACGCTTCCAGTAACCGTACGCGCGGTTCAATCTCTGGGCGACGGGGAAGGACGCGAAGAGGCGCTTCGTGCGCTCGAGGACCGGGTGGCCTTGGTGGGGTAACACCCACGAGGGGGTGCGTTGAAAGACGTCGAGGTGTCCGACGATCGGGGCGATCTGGGGGACGGTCTGGACCGCGCTGGCCCCCGTGCCGATAACCGCGACCCGCTTGCCGGCGAGGTCGATCGACGAGTCCCAGCGGGCGGTGTGCATGATCGGTCCCGCGAAGGTGTCCACGCCCGAGATCTCGGGGAGACGCGGCTCGGCGAGGCCGCCGGTGGCGAGTATGACGCTGCGTGCAACGTAGCGGCCCTGGCTCGTCGTGATGGTCCACAGATTCGCGTTGGCATCGAAACCGATGTCGGTGACATCGTGGTTGAACTTGATGTACTTGCGCAGGTCGTAGCGGGTCGCAACGTCCTGGAGGTACCCCCATATCTCTGGCTGGTAGCTGAAGGTGTTGGACCAACGAGGATTCGGTGCGAAGGAGAACGAATAGAGATTGCTCGCCACGTCACAGCGACATCCGGGGTAGGCATTGTCGCGCCACGTGCCACCCAGGTCAGCGGCGCGTTCGAAAACTACGAAGTCGTTTATCTGCGACTCTCGAAGTCGAATCGCGGCGCCCAATCCTCCAAAGCCCGATCCGATGATCGCAACGTTCAACACCATCTCTCGACGTTACACATGAAAAGTCCATTGACGGGTGGTTCACGATATCGTGACTCGGGTGAACGCGCGCCTCCACTTTCGTCAGCGCCTCGGTGCGTTGGTGCGAAGGACACGTCGGTATCTCAATGAGGTCGCAACCGTCGGTCCGCGTGATTCCTACGCGCGGAGTTTTTACTACTTCGGCGAACGCGCAGCGTTGATGGCGCCCCAAGGTGTTGTGTACAACGAGCGCTACTTGTCAATAGGCGACGAGACCCTCATCGGCCCCAACGTCTGTCTCACGGCGGGCATCAATGGCGACCAGGAGATGCTCACATGCCCGGTGGTCACCATTGGCAAGAAGTGTGTGATCGGACGAGGCTCGCACATCATCGGACACTGGTCAATCACCCTGGGTGACGAGATTCAGACCGGACCGTACGTCTACATCACCGACCAGAATCACACGTACGACGATCCCGATCAGCCAATTGGCTGGCAGACCCCCCACGAAGCCGCCGTCAGCATTGGATCGGGCAGTTGGATCGGCACCAATGCGGTGATCCTGCCGGGCACGGTCCTAGGGCGCAACACCGTCGTGGCCGCCGGCGCGGTGGTCCGTGGCACGTTCCCCGATCACGTCGTGCTCGGTGGCGTGCCCGCAAAAGTATTGCGGCACCTCAATCCAGTGACGGGGTGGCAACCAGGTGCGGGTGATGCCTAAGGGTTCATTCGGCGTCGATCTCTCACCGCTTCGCGCATCCAAGCAGTACCGACGCCTGTACATCGCGGGTTTGGTCACGGCGCTCGGCAGCCAGGCCACCTACGTCGCGGTGCCCTTCCAGTTGAAACAGCTCACGAACTCCCCCTTCGACGTGGGTGCGCTCGGACTCGTCGAGTTCGTGCCGCTGGTCCTGTTCGGACTCTACGGGGGTGTCCTGGCCGATCGGATGAACCGCCGACGTCTGATCATCGCCATGGAACTGCTCTTGATGCTGACGACTGCGCTGCTCTTCGTCAATGCGTCGCTGGCTCACCCGACGGTCTGGGTGCTCTTCGCGAACGCGCTGGTAGCGGCGTCCGCTTCGAGTTTGCAGCGACCCAGTATCGAAGCGCTCAACCAGGTCCTCGTGCCCCACGAACTGCAACGGGCGGCGTCGGTGCTCGTGAACATCCGCTACTACATTGCGTCGATCATCGGGCCGTCAGTGGGTGGTCTGCTCGCGGTGTCGATCGGGGCCTCGTCGGTGTACGCGCTCAACCTGGTGACGTTCACGTTCTCGCTCGGACTGCTCTTCACGTTGCACGTGACGGCGTCGTCGGCGAAGTTCGATGGCGGCGACGTGGCCGCGCTGTGGTCGGGGATTCGTTACACATTTTCTCGACCCGACATCGTTGGTACCTACGTCATTGACCTGCTGGCGATGATCCTCGCGTTTCCCGTGGTGATGCTGCCGTTCGTGGCGGAGAGGTTCCACGAGAGCTACGCGCTCGCCCTGCTGTACTGCGGTCTACCCGTTGGCGCGTTGGCGACGACCTTGACCTCGAACTGGACCAGGCGGATCCACCGATACGGTCGTGCGGTCGTGGTGGCGGCAGCGCTCTGGGGTCTCGGCATCGCGCTCTTTGGCTACTCGTCGACGCTCTGGCTGGTCCTGTTGGGACTGGCGATCGGTGGTGGTGCTGACGCAATCAGCGGGATCTTTCGAACAACGATGTGGAATGAATCGATCGCCCCCGAGATGCGAGGGCGCATGGCCGGCATCGAGATGATCTCCTACTCGCTTGGACCAACCGCGGGACAGTTTCGTGCCGGGGTGATGGCCGCGTGGACCTCGCTTCGCTTCTCGCTCACCTTTGGTGGTCTCGCCTGCACGGGGTCGGTCGGTGTGGTCGCTCTCGCCCTGCCGTCCCTGTGGCGATTTGACGCGAGCACCGACGTCAACGTCGCCGCGGTTCGCGAGCTTCGTTCGCGTGAACGACTGGACTAGGCCGCGATTGGGCGTCGCTCGAGTGTCGTCGCTCGAGGCTCTACGCTCTTGGCATGGCAAAATCGGCGTACCTCGTCACGGTGAGCGGCCCGGACCGCGTGGGTGTGGGCGCCGAATTGTTCGCCGCCTTGTCGTCACTGAGCGCTCACGATGCACAGCTGATCGACGTCGGCCAGATCACGATTCGCGGGGCGCTGGTGCTCTGTGCCGAGGTAGTCATCGAGGATGCGCTCGGTCCCGATACGATACGAGCGGCACTCCAAGATCGTGACATTGAAGGTCGCGGCATCAGCGCGACCGTCGAGCGGGCCACCCCGAGCGAGGTCGTGCATGGTGGGCGACTCCTCGTCACGCTGCTCGCTCCTTCGATCAGCGCCGAACAACTCAACAGCGTCTTTCGCGCCATCGCCGACGATGACGCGACGTGTGAACGCATCGTGCACCTCGCGACGTATCCGGTCGATTGCTATGAGTTGGTGGTGCACTGTAATGCCAACAGCAGCCTGCGTGAGTCATTGACGCCCGTGGCGAAAGAGGCGGGCCTTGACCTCGCCGTGCAGCGCGCGGGTCTACACCGGCGCGCGAAGCACTTGGTGGTGATGGATGCGGACTCGACACTGTTGAAGAACGAGGTGATCGACCTGCTCGCCGACGCGTGCGGTTGCGCCGCCGAGGTCTCCAAGATCACCGAAGCGGCGATGGCGGGGGAGATCGACTTTGCCGAGTCGCTGCGACGCAGGGTGGCGCTCTTGAAGGGACTCCCCGCGACGGTGATCGATGAGGTCCGTGCGAAACTGACGCTGACGGCGGGGGCTCGTACGCTGCTGCGCACGCTGCACCGCTTGGGGTACGTGCCAGCGGTGGTGTCGGGGGGATTCGTCGAGGTGCTGGCGCCCCTGCTCGCCGAGTTGCACGTTGATTACCTCGAGGCCAATGTGCTCGAGATCGTCGACGGAAAGTTGACGGGTCGCCTCGGCGGACCCATCGTTGACCGAGCCGCCAAGGCGCGCGCCCTCGAGCGATTCGCCAGCGAGGTCGGTGTTCCGCTCGAACAGACCGTCGCGGTGGGTGATGGTGCGAACGACATCGACATGATCTCGGTGGCGGGCCTCGGCATCGCCTTCAACGCAAAACCGGTCGTGCGCGAACACGCCGACGCCGCCCTCTCGGTACCGTACCTGGACGCGGTGCTGTACTTCCTCGGCATCAGCCGCGAAGAGATCGACACCTAAACGACTTGAGCGTACGGATTCCTCCCCACGTCCAACGAATGGGCCTTCGTAGCGTGCGTCGCCTCGTGTTCAACCCTGACGTGGCGTGGGCCAAACAGCGCACCCGGCTTCGTGCGGCCACCATGGGTACTCGCCCCCTTTTCGATGTCGCCGTCGAGAACGTCAACGTCGCCGGCGTCACCTGTGAGCGCATGACGCCGCTTCGAGTGGAGAAGAGTCGAAGGATCGTCTACGTCCACGGCGGCGGATACTGCGTGGGGTCGAGTCAGATGGGCCACGGTCTCTGCTCGTATCTGGCGGCGTCATTCGACGCGGAGGTTCTCGGCGTTAACTACCGACTGGCCCCCGAACATCCGGCGCCCGCCGCGATCGATGACGTCGAGACGGTACTGCGAAGCCTTGAGGGACGAACGGTCGTGGCGCTCGGTGACTCCGCGGGAGCCGGCGCACTCGTCGCCGCGTTGCAACGTGACCGCCATAACGTGCGTTCCTTGGTATTGGTGTCGCCCTGGTTGGATCTGTCGGTCGATCGAGGTCGCGACACTCAGCTCGTCTCGCGCGATCCGTTGTTATCGCCCGAGTGGCTCGCCGCCTGCGCCAGCGCCTACGCGGGCACCGACCTCGCCAACCCCGAGGTGTCTCCGCTGCTTGGCTCGTGGCGAGACCTCCCGGCGACGCTCGTCGTGGGTGGGGGCGACGACCTGTTGGCGCCCGACGCCCGACGCCTCGCCGCCCTCGGCCTCGAGCAGGTGCGGGTACGCGAATTCCCTGATTTCTGGCACGACTTCGCCCTGTCAGTTGGACAACTGGCCGTTGCGGACGAGACGGCTCGGTTGATTGCGCTGCACTTCGCCAACGCCACGGGTTGGCGCGCGCACACACTCGCTCAGTAGGGACTTACTGGGTAGTAGGGTCTCTTTATCATCACGAAGGAGGGGTCGTGCGGGTATCAATCGATACAGAGATCTGTCAAGGCCAGGGCCGTTGTTTTTCAATAGCCCCGAGCATCTTTGACTTCGACGAGTTGGGTAACGGTGTCGTCATCGGTGATGGCACGTTGAGCGAAGAGACGATGGCTCTCGCGCGACTCGCCCAGTCGAACTGCCCCGAGCACGCCATCTTCATCGAGGAGTAGTCGTGGACACCAAGCCTCCCGTCAAAGATTTTGCCACCGACTGGGATCACACTGATCCCCAGTGGGTTGCCGACCCTTACCCGATTTGGGAAGAACTGCGCGGACGGTGTCCCGTCGCGCACACGAATCGCTATGGCGGTGGATGGTTCCCCGCGACGCACGAAGGTGTCACCACAATTGCCAAAGACACTGAGAACTTCACGAGTCGCACGGTGATCCTCGGCAACGGTCGCCCCGGTGACGACGCGTTGCCCGCACCGATTGGCGTCGCGCCACCCATCACGTCAGATCCGCCCTTTCACGCAATCGCGCGCCGACTACTGTTGCCCGCGTTCGCACCAGGTCCCATCAACGCACTTGAGCCACAGATCAGGGCGCTGTGCCAGCGCCTTTTGGATCAACTCGGTGACCAGGAGATCGTGAACGGTGGCGCGCAGTACGCGCAGTACATTCCTCCGGGTGTCATCAAGCACATGCTCGGCTTTCCCGAGGACGACGAAGACCTCTTTCGAGAATTCGCGCACATCATCGTTGAAGGTGTTGACCACCCCGAAGAGCAGCGCATCGAGGAGTTCGCGCCAATCGAGGAGTACTTCATCAAGCAGATCGAGGACCACCGAGAGAATCCTCGTGATGACCTGACGACCTATTTGTTGAACGTGGACATCGGCGGACAGAAGCTCGCGGACGAACACATCTTTGGCACGATGGTGCTCACGCTCGTCGCTGGTATCGACACGACGTGGTCGGCCATCGGCGCGTCGCTCTGGCACCTCGCGAGTCACCCCGAGGACCTCAGTCGACTGGTCAACGAACCCGACCTGATGCCCGTAGCAATCGAGGAGTTCCTGCGCTTCTACGCGCCGGTCACCATGGCGCGCCTCGTCAAGCACGACATGGAGTACTTGGGCTGTCCGATGAAACAAGACGACTGGATTCTGCTCGGCTTCCCGGCGGCGAATCGAGACCCGGCGGTGTTCGAAGACGCCGACAAGTTCATCATCGACCGTGCGGAGAATCGTCACGTCGCCTTCGGACTCGGCATCCACCGGTGCGCGGGCTCGAACCTGGCGAGATTGGAGCTTCGAGTCGCGATCGAGGAGTTCATCAAGCGCTACCCTCGCTTTGAACTCGCCGATTCGGCCGCAGTCACCTGGGCCCAGGGACAGATTCGTGGACCACGCAACCTGCCGCTCAGGATTCTCTCCTAGAGCGAGGCACTGTTGTACTTACGCTGGGGGGCGGATGACTGACAAGAAACCGGTACTTGATTTCGCCACTGACTGGGATCACACCGATCCGCGCTGGGTGCAGGACCCGTATCCGATCTGGCAGGACCTGCGCGAGCGCTGTCCGGTGGCGCACACTGAACGATACGGGGGTGGATGGTTCCCCACGACCCACGAGGTTGTCTCGGCGATTGCGAACGACACTGAGCACTTCACCAGTCGCCTCGTGGTGGTGACGAACAATAAGTATCCCGAGGGTGCGCCGCCGGCACC
>JABBNY010000063.1:13012-13366 GCA_019352095.1 Acidobacteriota bacterium | reverse complement strand
CGAGCACGCCCGAGGCGGTCGCGACGAGGCGACGCAACAGGCCACTTCGTGAGGTTTGAATCGTGTAGGCCAGGATGACCCCGAGGATCCCCGGGATGATCGAAGTGAGAAGCGCCAGTTTGAAGCTGTTTTCGAAGCCGATCCGGTAGATGCCCTGGGAGATCAGGTGCAAGTTGCCCGTCGAGAGCTTTCCGTTCTCGTTACGGAACGCGAGGTTGATCACGGCCAATGTGGGGATGCCCAGGCCGAGGAAGGTGTAGATGAGAAACGGCGTCATCGCGAGGGTCGGACGCCCCGCTCTGATCAGTCGTTTACGTAATGGCGTTGGGTGCGTAGCGACGGCTCCCTCGAGTG
>JABBNY010000063.1:0-13002 GCA_019352095.1 Acidobacteriota bacterium | reverse complement strand
CTCGAGTGCTGGTGCACTCGAGGGAGCCGTCGTTACATCACTTCGCAAAGGTGAAGTCATACCTTGCTACGAATCAGCCGGCACCGACCTGCGTCGCCCAGGTGTTCGTAATCACCGTCGCGGCAGATGAGATTTGAGCAGTCGTTGGGAAGAGCGGCTTCGCGCCCTTCGGCAATGCGGGCAACTTCGCGAGCCACGCCTTGTTGGCCTGGTTGTGCGCCTGCATGTAGGCCAACTCAGATGGTCGAGCCATGCCCTTCAGCCACAAGTTCTGACCAGTCACGGAGTAGAGGAACTCCTCCCACAAACGAGCCGCCGCAGGGTTCGGTGCGGACGAGCTGATTGCCTGCGAGTAGTACTCACCGAGAACCGCGTCGGAGGGAACTGAGATCTTCCAGCCCTTCACCGCCGTGCTGAGGCCGCTCGCCTGGAGGTAGTCCCACCAGATGACAATGTTCGTTGCACCGTTCTCAACCGTCGTCGCGTTCGCGATGGTCGGCACGAATGTACCGTTCTTGCTCAACTGGGCGAAGTAGCTCACACCGGGTGCCACGTTGCTGAGTGATCCACCGTTGGCGACGGCCGCTGCTTGCACACCCGCCAAGGCGGAGTTCGAGTTGAGCGGGCTGTCGTTAAGGCCGATCTTGTAACCAGCCGAGGACGGCGCGTTGAGCATCTGCTTGAACGACGTCGGGCAGTTCGTCACCGTGGCCGAGTTGCAGCCAATGGCCACGTACCCGCCGTAGTCATCGAACCAGTACCCCTTGGGGTCCTTTAGGCCCGACGGAATCTCATTCCAGGTCGACACCTTGTACGGTGCGAGCAGGTGGCTCGACTTCGCGGTCAGCGCGTAGCTCGTACCAACGTCAATGACGTCGGGTGCGTTCGAGCGGCCCTTGTCAGCTGCCAATGCCGCAATCTCTTGCGCACTGGAACCGTCAGGGTTCTCCGAGTTGACCTTGATGCCGTACTTTTTCTGGAAGGTTGAGATCAGCTGACCGTAGTTAGCCCAGTTTGGTGGCAAGGCGATGACGTTCAACTTCCCCTCTTTCTTCGCAGCCTTGATCAATGCTGCCATCGAGGTGTTGCCGGACTTGGTGAGGTGTGTCACCTTGGCCCAGTTCACATTGGTCGCAGCGCCGGACATCGTTACTGGACTCGCCAGCGAAACAATCGCCATGCTGGCGACCGTTGTGCCCGCGACTAATGCCGCACCTACTTTGCTTCTAAATGCCACGTAAACCGCCCTTCTTAGGATTTTCAAGTCGCCACGTTGGGACTCGGCAGAATACTAGTCTCGGGTATTCGCGGGTCAAATAACTTCACTTTCATTTCATTTTGGAAGCGATTCCGTCACTTTCGCGTTGCCGAACGGCAAATCACGGTCCAACAGAATCGCCCCTCGTCACCGAGGACCCCGATCTCGCTTCGAGGTCATCACGCCCACCCTGCACCCACTTTGGATGGCACGCTCGACAATCTGTGACCGATCGGTCACATTGATACTGCGCGCTCGAGGTCGACGCGACCGTAGCCGAGCCTCTCTTCGACGTTCGATACGCGATGAGTAGTGTCGTCACTGGAGGCACTATGACCAACTGCGACGCACCGCGTGGGCTCGTTGGGCTGCACTCTCTTGGGCGCCGCCGCGCGCGATGAACCAGCCTTCGCATCCCGCGCGGCACAACGGCGATCTCATCGGCGCCGTTCTTGGAGCGCTCGTCGGTGGTGGCGCATCGTCACTCATCTACGTGCTGGTGAATCCAGTGCTCGAACGAAGCAGTGGCCTTCTGCGTGAGACCCAAGGTCTGCTCTGGAGCACCGTACCGGTGTGTACGATCCTTGGAGCATTGATGGGTCGAGCGATCGCCCGGCGTCGACACCGAGGTACCTGAGGCAGGTCACGATCTATCGACCTCGCCTCCACCCACCCGTGGTGCGCGCGAATCGTGGCCGCCCCTTGACGCAGCAGCAGCCAACGAGCCCACTGACCTTGGGCCACACCGTTCTGAGGACGCGACAGGCCCCTGCACAGGTTCGCGGTTAGCCTCGACCTAGCGACTCAATGAGCTGGAGGTTGCCATGGATCAACAACGAGCACGCGAACTACTGAGTGCGGAACGACTTCGTGTGGAGTCATTGCTCGAACACTTGTCGAGTGACACCAACGCGGAGCGGCTCAGCGCCGCGGCCCAAGGTGACCTGACCGACGCCGGCGAATCCATCATCGCCGAACAAGAGGGTGAGGCGACGACCGCGACACTTCGCAACCGATTGGCCGTGATCGAACGCGCCCAGCAGCGACTCGAGAATGGAACGTACGGTCACTCTGTGCGAAGCGGACGGCCAATTCCCGACGAGCGACTCGAAGCAGACCCCGCAGCGGAACTCACGGTAGAAGAGGTTGCGGAAGGTTAGCCGCACTACGAAGAGCGGATGATGGCGTGCGTACTCTCACGCTGCAGGGTTCGACGATGACCTCGAATAGCTAGTCGTCGTTGATCGTGGAACAACCCAGCGATGACCGGATCCACTCGGTGACCGCACCACCATGAGACCTGACGCGAACCGTCGCGCTCAGGGTCTCACCGGTGTCCACGAGCGACGAGAACCCACGGGCGCTGGGCGCGTTCACGTCGCCCCTCTCGTTCATAGCTCGGCCTCACGTCGAAACCTCGGCACAACCAGGGGTTCTCTCCCCCACTTTTTCGTCGGCGGAGAACCCGGTTGCTTGTTCGGATGAGCGACTTTGCGCGCACTCAGATTGAGAAATCCTGTTCCTGCGATGCAGCGTCATGCGTCCATGCGTGGACTTGCAGGAGCGCTTCAAGTTCATCGACGCGACTGAGCAACGACTGCACCATCACCCCTTGTGGGTCGGGCATCAACGTCGCTTCGCGGTCCGAGTGACACACCTGCTCGCGCGGTGACTTTGGAGCAATGATCTGTCCCGGCACGCCCATGACGACCGAGTTCGACGGCGCGGACTTCACGACGACCGCGTTGGCGCCGATTCGACAATCATCGCCAATCGTGATGGGGCCAAGTATCTTTGCGCCCGCGCCGATCGTGACCCGATTGCCAATGGTCGGATGACGGACGCCGCCCTCCAAACTCGTGCCTCCGAGTGTCACGCCTTGATAGATCGTGACGTCGTCACCCACGACCGCCGTCTCGCCGATCACGACGCCCGACGCGTGGTCGATGAACACCCTCTCACCAAGCACCGCACCAGGATGGATCTCCACACCGGTCACCAAGCGCACCGCACTCGATCCAATGCGGGCGAGCAATGTGTGCCCACGAGTCCAGAGCCAATGATTGACCCGATGACCCCACAGCGCGTGAAGTCCCGAGTAGCAGAGTGCGACCTCAAGCTTCGATCTCGCAGCGGGGTCGCGTTCGAGCAGCGACTCTAGATCGCGACGTAACCTTCCACGCACGTTCAATCACCCAGCCCCTCGAAGAGCGGCGTTGACAAGTAGCGCTCGCCGAACGAAGGTATGACGACCACGATCAACTTTCCTGCGTTCTCGCTTCGCCCCGCAATCTGCAGCGCGGCCCACAGCGCCGCGCCCGATGAGATGCCGACGAGCAAACCTTCTTCACGCGCCGCACGATGCGCCAACGCGAACGCGTCCTGGTTCTCAACGGTGACAATCTCGTCTATGACGTTGAGGTCGAGAATCTCGGGAACGAAACCGGCGCCAATGCCCTGCAGCGGATGGGGACCCTTGGCGCCTCCTGATAGCACCGGTGACGCCGCTGGTTCAACGGCGACGATCTGAACCGAGGGCTTTCGTTCCTTCAATGCTTCGCCGACGCCGGTAATGGTCCCTCCGGTGCCAACACCCGCCACGACAATGTCGACCTCACCGTCGGTGTCGTCCCAGATCTCGATGGCGGTCGTGGCCCGGTGGATCGCTGGATTCGCAGGGTTCTCGAACTGTTGCAAGATGAGATAGCGCGAATCACCCGCGGCCAGGGCTTCGGCCGTGGCTATTGCGCCAGCCATGCCGTCAGGCCCTGGGGTCAGTATCAGTTCGGCCCCGTAGCCACGCAGCAACGCCCGCCGCTCCTTGCTCATGCTTTCGGGCATCGTGAACGCGCACCGATATCCACGTGCGGCGCACACCATGGCGAGCGCAATGCCGGTGTTGCCACTCGTGGGTTCGAGAATGATCGTGTCGGGTCCGATGAGTCCAGCCCGTTCGGCCGCGTCCACCATGGCCACACCAATTCGATCCTTCACACTGTGTGCGGGATTGAAGTACTCCAACTTCGCCACGACCTGGGCGTCACCCGTGTTCACCAATCGACGAATTCGAACGAGCGGGGTGTGTCCGATCAACTCGGTGATGTCATTAGCTATCTTCATACGTTGCACTCCAGAACTCGTGGCGCGTGCGCCTGGTTGGTCGTCAATATCATTGGTTCTCCTCCTGCTTTTGGACCCAACGGCCAGCGTCGCCGGCGATGCTGCTTCAGTCACGATGTGACCATCTCTTAGGCCCACAACTAACGTCTCGACCTTAGTCACACGATCAGATAACTAGAGCAATCAACCTCGACGTTGAAGGGACTGGCCCACCTCACTTCAGCAACTCGCCGCGCCCGCAGACGAATTGACTCGAGCGTTACGCTCCTCACCGCATCGACGCTCGGCGAAGCCGTCAATAGATCTGCAGTGACTGGTGCGACGGCCGCTGAAGATCGCCCACCGCGACGCGCGGCGGGCCCCGTATCCACTTCATGTAGTGCCGTTGCGACCGAGTGATCTTTAGTGAGTCCACTCATGCCGCACTCCTCACGGAGTTGTTCGGCCCGACTAACGCCGGGCTTCCCTTTCGCGTGTCTTCGCCAGCCGCTGGGTGAGACTCAGTCTGATGCTCGGCTCCACGCTTCACCGGGGCTCCAACTGAACCCAGACCCACCCAACGGGCGAGATTGATGGCGGCGTTGTCGTCGCGCTGGTGTGAAGAGTTGCACTCTTCACAGGTCCAGTGCTCGAACCAGCCAATACTCTGCACGTGACCACACTTGTGGCACGTCTTTGACGATGGGAAGAAACGATCGGCTTCGATCAAGGTGGACCCGTACCAGGGGCACTTGTAGCGAAGCTGACGGCGGATCTCTCCCAGTGCTGCATCAGAGAGCCCACGCCGGCGCGACTTCGCACCGGGCAGACCTTTCTGTTGTAGCAGTGACGCCGCATCCAGCCCTTCGACCACCACCACGCCGTGGGTTTTGGCGAGGTTGGTGGTGAAGACGTGGATGGTGTGACGGCGAAGGTTTGCCACCTCGGCGTGGAGGCGCGTGATCTTGGCGGCGGTCTCTTGATACTGGCGCGAACCGCGCGTGCGCCGACAACGTTGACGCTGGAGTCGACGTAGTTCACTCAGTCGGTGCTCGAGGGTGTGTGGGTTGGCGAGTTCGTCTATCACCTCGCTAGTGGTAGCCACCGTTGCCAGACGCCGCACGCCCACGTCGATGCCGACAGTGGAGTCGGGCTGGGCAACGCCGCTCTGTTGGGGACGAGCGACACTCATCCGCACGGTCGCGATAATTCGCTCCCCTTGGCGAGAGACCGTGACGCCAAGAATCTTGGCCCGATTAAGTGCGATCAAGCGTTCGATGCGTCGGGTGTTCTCGTGCGTGCGCAGGGTCCCGAGTATCGGCAAGGTGAGGTGGCGCCGGTCCGCTTCCAGTCTCATTGCGCCGGTACTAAAAGAGAATCGGTCGCGGTCCTTGCCACGCTTCTTGAAACGAGGGAAGCCGACCTTTCGCCCTTTGAGCGTGCCCGAACGCGACTTCTGCCAGCGCCAGTAGGCGTCGGTAGCGCCGCGTACGCCGTCGGCGAAGACTTCCTTTGAGACCTCGGGCCACCAGACCTCGCCAGTGGTGTCGTTGACACAGACGGTCTCCTTCTCAGCGGTCCAGCGTTTGCGTAAGGAGTAGAACGAGGGTGGCGTGCCTGACTCGCCGGTCTCGCGGTAGTGCTCGAAGTCGGCCTTCATCTGATCAAGCGTCCAGTTAAAAGCTTTGCGGCGAGCGCCGAAGAATCGGGCGATCTGGACTGACTGTTCGTCCGTTGGATCGAGCGCGAAAGTGAAGGCCTGAATGATCTGGCCCTCGGGTGGCGAATACCTACGCGGCATCGGTCGACTTCTGGGCCGCCAACGCTTTCGCCGCTCGGTGTACGCCAGCACGACGACCATAGAGGCGAACGCAGAACGACGTCAGCACCTCAGTCATGTCGCGAACGAGGTCGTCGTCGACTTCGGCGTCGTCCACCACGACCAGTCGTCGGCCATTGGCCTGAAGCGACGCAGCAACGTATTCAGAACCTAATCTGGCGAAGCGATCACCAAGTTCGACCACAATCGTTGTCACGGATGGGTCAGCAAGCAACGCGAGGAATTTGCGTCGCTTGCCGTTGAGACCAGAGCCAACTTCGGTCACGACCCGATCAATCGAATGACCCTGGGACGTAGCCCAGACACTCACACGCGCCACCTGACGATCGAGGTCTGCTCGTTGGTCGGCGAACGACACGCGTGCGTAGATGACGGTAGAGCCCAATTGCGACGGCAACGTTTCAAAATCGCCGACCAGAATCAACCGACCTCTCTGACGCGCGGGCACCGGCAACGTTCCCTCTCGGAACCACCGATAGGCGGTCTGGGGATGTATCCCCTGGAGGTTGGCCCACTCACTTAAGTTCATTGCTACGCAGTCTTGCGGTGAGGTGTGACATCAGTTGGCAACCCCCATCACTTGTCCACCCGCACGAGCGATCAACTTCGTCGTCGGCCGAGAAGACTGGGGCACTTGCGACACACATGGACGTGCGAGCGAGAACATCACAGTCGTGATGTCAACCTCTCGCAAGTTGTCGGCACCAACGAGGCGTCTCACTCTGGATCGACGTAACTTCCCTTACAAATAATTTTGTTATTAGTTTATAACTATTATGAAGACGCAATTACATGACGACACTGCCGACGCACTTTCTCGGCGCCGCCGCTACGGCATCTTGGCCATCTGCTCGATGAGTCTCTTGATGGTGGGGCTGGACGTCACGATTGTGAACGTGGCGCTGCCATCGATCGGCCATTCCTTTCACGCGCCCCTCTCGGGTCTGCAGTGGACGATCGACGCGTACACGCTGGTCCTCGCGAGCTTGTTGATGATGTCGGGCTCAACGGCGGACCGCCTCGGTCGACGCCGCACCTTTGTGAGCGGCCTGTCGATCTTCGCGGTCGGTTCACTACTCTGCAGCGTTGCGCCGAGTCTCGCGTTGCTCGTGGTCTTTCGGATGATCCAGGCCGTGGGAGGTTCGATGCTGAATCCCGTGGCGATGTCGATCATCACCAACACCTTCACCAATGCGAAGGAACGCGCCCAGGCCATAGGCGTCTGGGCCGCGGTCATTGGTATCTCCATGGCGCTTGGACCGGTGCTCGGCGGGATGCTCGTGACTTCAGTCGGCTGGCAGTCGATCTTCTGGATCAATGTACCCGTTGGCGTGGTGGCGATCGCGCTGGCGCTGCGATTCATACCCGAATCCAAGGCACCCGTCGCTCGAAAGGTGGACATCGTTGGACAATTGCTGATCGTGGTCTTTCTCGTGTCGCTCACCTACGCGATCATCGAGTCGCCGCGACGAGGTTGGACGTCGCCGGTCATCCTCGGACCGCTCATCGTCGCACTGGTATCGCTCAGTGCGTTCATACGGTGGGAGCGGCGCGTGTTCGAGCCGCTCGTCGACATGCGGTTCTTTCGCTCGATCCCCTTCGTGTCGGCCACCTTGATCGCCATCGCCGCGTTCGCGGGTCTCGGTGGTTTTCTCTTTCTCAACACCATCTACCTCCAAGATGTGCGAGGTCTGTCCCCGTTTCACGCGGGACTTCGCACGCTGCCCATGGCGGTGATGGCGATGCTGTTGCCACCAGTGTCGGGACGCATCTTGAGTCGGCGAGGTGGCCGGATCCCACTCGTCATCGCTGGCGTCACGCTCACCGCCTCGTGTCTGATGCTCGCGAACCTGCAACCGACCACGTCCTATGCGTGGCTCTTTGGCGCGTATCTCATATTCGGTGTTGGCTTTGGTTTCGTCAACGCGCCCATCACCAATACCGCCGTCGCGGGCATGCCCCGGGCGCAAGCGGGTGTGGCCGCGAGCATCGCCTCGACGTCACGCCAGATCGGAGCCACCGTCGGTGTCGCCGTCGTGGGTTCACTCGCCGCGTCGTCCCTGCACCACGCGCGCTACTCCTCGATCTCGCTCGCGAGTCACCCCGGATGGTGGGTCCTCACGGGCTGTGGTGCGGCGATCCTCGTCATCGGACTGGTTGCCACCTCATCTAAGGCGAACGAGACTGCCCGCACCACCGCGGCCCTGATCAATCCGGAGTATCTCGAAGAGGTTGTCGCGTGACGGGCACCACGACATCGAAAGCGGCTCTCGCACGCGAGGCCTTCGACGTGATGTCGAGTTTGGTACTCGACAACGATCGTCGTCGTGAGGTGACCGAAACGGTTGGCCTCAGTTTTGGGCGACTTCGAACGCTGCGTCGCATCGTTGACCACCCGCTCGCCATGGGCGACCTGGCGGCGCAGATCAACGTCGATCCGCCCAACCTCACGGCGATGGTCGACGACCTCGAACACCTGGGCTTAGTGGAACGCTGTGCGCATCCGAGCGATCGGCGCATCAAGATGATTGCGACAACATCCAAAGGCGCCGCACTGGCGCGCCAAGCACAAGTAATCCTCGATCGTCCGCCCGCCGGTCTCGCGACACTTTGTGCCGAGGATCTTCGCACCCTCGTGCGTATTCTCGCCTCAGTGCGTGACGGCTCGTGACGGTCTAAGGGCAGGCAGCACCGGTCACGTCCGAGACCCCACTGCGCTAGCGGCTTTCGCGCTCGACGTAACTGACCTAGAGCGCGTCGCTTCGTGCACCCAAGCACGCTCAGCCACGTCGAACGGCGCATCGCCCTGAACAACTCCGAGTGTTCCTCGGACCAGTTCAACGACTTCGATCAGGACCCTTGGCGCGCTCGAGTCCACTCGAAGTACTTACCCGCCGTTGCTACCATGCGTCATAGCCTCCTTCACGTCACTGCGCGCCGTTCTCTCAAATCGACAATTCTCCCTGCTGTGGGGAGGCCAAACGGTGTCACAATTCGGCGACGGCATCATCTCGGTGGCGCTGCCCCTGCTCGTGCTCGAGATAACGAGGAACGCGGCAGATCTGGGCTTGGTCGTCGCGGCGAGGCTCGTCCCGACGGTGCTGCTGCTCCTGCTCGGTGGCGCCGTAACGGACCGCGTCTCTCGCCGTCTCGCGATGTTGACCTCTGACGGGAGCCGGGCCGCCATCACCGTGACGCTCGGCCTGCTCGCGTTGTCGAGGTCGCTCAACTTCACCGAGTTGTTGATCGGCTCCATCTTGTTCGGTGCCTTCGATGCGCTCTTCTATCCGGCTTCGACCGCACTGCTACCCGAACTGATCACGGCAGAGGACCTCACGGCGGGTAATTCGCTCAGTCGCTTCTCGGGCGCATTTTCGGGCGGGCTCCTCGGACCCATCGCGGGCGGCGTCATTGCTTCGACGATCGGCACGTCATGGTCGTTGATCGTCGATGCGGGGACCTTCGTGTTCTCGGCGGGTTGTCTCATTGCCATGCGCCCCACCCCAACACCAGCGGCGTCTGGCACAACAATGCTCAGCGAGATACGAGGCGGTCTCACCCATTGTCGACGAACGCCGTGGATCCTCTGGTCAATCGCCGTGGCCGGTTTGGCCAACGCCTTCGTCTTTTCCCCCTCGGCCATATTGCTGCCCTTGCTCTTCAAACGCACACTGCACGCATCGAACTTCATGGTCGGCGCCGGTTTCGCCGCTGTTGGTCTCGGGGGTCTCACGGGCGCGCTGCTGATGATCGTGACGCGGCCGCTGCATCGGCGCGTGCGCACGATGTGGTTGGCCTGGGGAAGTTCACCGCTCGTCGCCGTGTTGTTCGGCCTCTCGCCCGACGTGTGGGTGGCGGTTGGGTTTGCCTTCGTCGTTGGCCTGTTGTTGATGGTGGGCAACGTCATCTGGCAGACGCTCATGCAGTCCGAGGTCCCGAGCGAAGTCCTCGGACGAGTCTCGTCGGTCGATTGGATGGTGTCGCTCGGCCTCTCGCCCGTCGGCGTCGCCGCAGCGGGAGTCGTCGCCGGGCTCGCCGGGATCCGCGCCACGATCGTCGTTCCCGGTGTGGTCATTGGCGTCACCGCGATGCTCGTGCTCGTTGTCGTGCGATCGATCACCGATATCGACCGCCGCAGCGTCCTCAGTGGTGCAACCTCGCCAGATGAGGACGGCCCGGACGCCATCACTACTACCTAGACAGCTTGACAAGACGACATACCGCTAGGTCTTTAGCTGATGCCGTGTCGAGCATCGAATGCCCAATCGCGTCGTCAACCAGTCAGCACCGCAGTGGCCCTTCACGATGAGACGGTACTTCGGTATCACTCTTCTCTAAGTGCGGCGAATTCTCGCTTGACCGCGCGATACCAGCCCATACCCGAGATCGGATTACGCCATCTACCCTTCATGTCCTTTAATGCGGCGGCGTGCGAGTCGTCGCCACGCGCGACGCTCTCTCTCAGATGTGCGTCGTGCAACTTGATGATCGCATCGGCGCTTTCACCCTTGTGCACAACATCGCACGGTCCACCGAGTTGCGTACACGTCATCACCTTCATCTGTCACGTCCTTTCATGAGGCTTTGCCGCAGCGTCACTCGAAGTGGTCAACAAGACCCCGTCACCTCGCGCCGACTCGTTGCGACCTGCGTTGATTCACGCTTGGGCGATGCGCACCAGGTTGCCCGACGGATCGCGAAAGGCACAGTCGCGCACGCCCCACGGCTGAGCCGTTGGCTCCTGCAGGACCTCGGCGCCCGACGCGCGAACCTTCTCGAAGGTGGCGTCGAGGTCGTCGCAACGAAAGATCGCGGCTTGCAGGGAGCCTTTGGTCACGAGCGCCAACAAAGCGTCACCTTCGCTTTGTGAGCGGCCGCCGTGCGGCTGGGAGAGGACGATAGCAACGTCCTGTCCGGGCGCGGCGACGGTGACCCATCGAAAGCCGTCGGACGCGACGTCGTTTTGGACCTCGAGACCGAGTGCGTCACGGTAGAAGCGGAGTGCGGCGTCGGGGTCGTGGACGAGGATGAACATTGTGGAAACCGAGAGTGTCATGAGCGAAGCCTACGAGGGGCAGACAGCGGCACGCTTCTCCAATCCTGCTCATTTCGAGGTCGGCAACGACACGATATTTGCGCGCTCGATGGAGCCGAGCGTCGTCCCACTCGCTGGCTCAGACCGAGGTCGGCACCCGTTGAGGGCGAAGGACGAACTTGCTCATGCACGGCGGCACGGCCTCGAGGCCGTGGTGGTCACGCTGAGCGTACTGGCTCGGCGTCTCACCGGTGATTTCGCGAAAGCGAGAACTGAACGAGCCAAGCGACGAGTAACCGACCTCAACACAGGCGTCGGTGACTGAGACGCCGTGGCGAAGCAGTAGTTTCGCGCGCTCGATACGTCGCGTCATCAGATAGGAGTACGGAGTCTCGCCGTAGGCGGCGAGGAACTTGCGCGAGAAATGCGAAGGCGACATGAGTGCCGTGCTCGCGAGCGTCATAACGTCAAGGGGCTGCGCGTAGTCACGGTCCATACGGTCACGCGCTCGGCGAAGTTGCACGAGGTCAGCCAACTCTTGGGGCGTCATGATGATGACCCTACCCGGCGAGCTCGCCGGAGCACTCGTCAGTAGGACTCGTAGTAGACGGCCAAGTCGAGTGTCTGTCGCCGCTAGACCGTGGTAGCGCCACGCCAGGGCGTACGGGGAAGGTCGCATGCGAGCGGACGGTGTTGCATCTACCGTCACGTTCGCTAAGCCACCAGTTGATGCGCACCCAGACGTCGACCTCGCGTACCACGTTGAGTACGACCGCCGTGGCGCAACGATCGTGGGGCACGTTGTCGGCCCCACAGCCCAACTGACCACGATGAGACTTAGTGTCGAAGGTGGGAGGCGACCTTGATCGAATGTGGCTTAGACGGCCAACTTCCAAAGGAGTGAACATTTCGCTGGACCGTGCCGACTCGGAGTGAACAACGTTGAATTGGCCAATTACAAACCATTAGTCAGTGATTCACCTCCAATCCGCACTAGGGAATCACCGAGGAAGGCCCGTGAGCATCCCATCTCGAGTGCCTGAGCACAGCAAGGTCTCAGATTTAGCGACAGGACTCCACACGCAGTTTGACCACACGATGCCGGAAGATACGTGAACACCCGCCAATGTACCTTCGTCTGTATGCACAAGGTCATTGCCCCAAAGATCCTCTATCTCGGTTCACCGGTTGTCTTGATCAGCACGATGAATGAAGATGGATCTGTGAATCTTGCCCCCATGTCATCGGTCTGCATTGAGGTCCAGATCATTCGAGTTCACGCAGAGGAGGACCTACTCGACGCGCACTATCGACACCATATTTGCGCGGACCGCTGGCCAGCGTTGATCATGAGTTTTCTCAACGTTCACGGTCTCGGGGATCAGGTCCACGGCTCGCGACTGGCCGAGGTGCTTTGATGGACCTCACAACTCGCACGTCACCGAACAGCGACGAGGAAGAGCGTTGGCGCGCGGTACTTGAGCGTTCTCGAGAGTACGACGATACATTCCTCTTCGCGGTGCGCACGACGGGGATCTATTGTCGACCCTCGTGTTCGGCGCGGCGACCGCGTCGCGAAAACGTCCAATTCTTTGACACTCCCCAAACCGCGCGAGCAGCAGGATACCGAGCGTGTCGCAGATGCGCGCCCGATTCGAGTGACGTTAGGACGCCCCACTGGGTTGTGACGCTGTGTCGGCGGCTGGAACAACCCGGGAGTGTTCCAACACTCCTCGAGTTGGCCACGCTCGTCGGACTAAGTCCCTCGTA
>JABBNY010000062.1:7126-13476 GCA_019352095.1 Acidobacteriota bacterium | reverse complement strand
CACAAACCCGTGCTCCCAGGCCGGAATTGACCCACGGTTACGTCAGGAGAGCCGAAAGATTTGGCTGGCTGATGCCCTTTATGTCGATGACCGACGCAGTACTTGGGCAACAGCCCTTGACATAACTGGTGGCGCCACGAACTAATCACAACAAAGTTCCTACGAGGACCATTTCAATATCTTCGTGTCGAAAGGCCAACCTACACATTCTAATGGCGAGTCAGCACGTGGCCACACCATAAATTGCAGTATTGATCGGGTGCCGCTGAAACGACGCGGTGTGATTGACTTTCCATCATGTTCACGGCGAAGGAACTGAGCGCTGCTTTGGTTATTTGGACAGGATGGGGTATGACATCATGGCCACAACGAAATGAGACTCGGCTTGTCGAGTTCCTTGGCGCTGAAATTGCCATTGCTCTCATTCCTCATCTTCGGCACTTGGAAGAGGATTTCTACACATCAACTGCTCGATTCACAGAGAGCAGCCTTATCGAGATGGGAAATATCGCCGCCGCCAACTTTCGGGCGTCGCATCCGGAGATTTCAGATGACGCGGTGGAAGCACTCGCATGGTGCTACACCTTCGACTACAGGTAGGAGAGGGACATTTTCTGAACCGACTTGCACAATTTCCGAGTGGAGAATTGTCCGATGGTGAGAGCAGACGGAGCAATTATGGTTTGGATTCCTCAACGAAGTACGAAAGTCGCGAAAGACTACAGATGGCGGCGAGTTCCGACAATGATTGGAGCATGTCGGGTAATACCTTCGATCGCGAAGAACAGAAAGAGAAGTTTGCTCAACTGTTTGGTGTCACCGAGGAAGAACTGATCAATCGAGGAATCGATCCGGACGTCTACGCTCGACAGAACATCCGCAATGTTCTGAAGAACCAAGGCAATTGGGAATTGGTGTTGCCGAAGTCGAGCCAGTATGGACTCCTCTGGACACGATGGGGTTCGCGCGGATTTGTTGCAATGTTCATTGGGGTTGGATTCCTGGCGGTTTCCAAATATCAACCATTGCACTGGCTGGGGATATCCCTTGCATACGCGATGTTGCTTATCGCCCTCGTTACGTACGCCCTTATGATGAGGTACCGCCACATGTACATTGCTGCCTGTCGCGCCGAGAAGGTGTCGCCCACGTGGAGACGAAGTAAAACAAAGTGGCCAAATGCTTAGCGTTTGCATTGATCGCGAAGTGCGATACTGCCTCGTCTCAGTGGTCCATCTCGAAGGTCCAAATCAACAAGAGTGCAACCTAATGGCGGATTCTCAAGCCATCGTTTCGAAGGAATTGACTGAGATCATTTTCACGGTGCTACCGAATTAGACCCCTCTGTCTGACGCGCTTCTCGTTGAGTATCACCGCAAAATGACTGAGAAGAAACAATGCCAAAATCGACACGAAAAATTGCTGTGAAGATGCGCTTAGAACTTGCATAGAAGAGGAAGCGGTGGCAGCGCTGACAAACCCTAGAGCCGCGAGAGTCAACAAAGTTAACTTCTGCGCAGTGGTCAGCTGCGAGAAATACTCATTCGTACGGCGATCGCCGGTTAGCCCCAGACGAAATAGTTTCTCGCTTTTGCCCGTTCGTTGCGGAGGAAAACGGGCTTGGAGAAGCACGATGGTCCAAAGTTGGCCCACAGCAATTAGCAGTATTCCAAGAAATACCAAGATAGGTGAACCCAAGGCTGGGCGGTGCTTTACCTCGTCAAAAAGAATGAAGTAGATGGCGATTACCATTGCCACGGCTTCCAGAAAGGTCAGGGCGCGGTCAATTGCGAGTGATGTGGAGGACGACAATATCCACACCTTCCATCGAGATGGACTCGCACTTGGAGTTTGGCCATTCGTCACGGCCCAAACACTAATCATTCATCAATTCGCGATGAAGAACCCATCAGGACCAAGGGCCGACTTGCACATTCGAGTGGAGGATTGGGTCGTGGTGTCTCGATCTGGGGCCCACGACAGGAAACAATCGATAGCGCGGTGCAAAATAGTACCGTGAGCGATTCAATCAAGGTCAAGTCATTCCGAAGCGACGCAACGCGGCAAATCGGCGGTGCGATGGCGTTCTTGTATATGTTGATTCTCATTGTTGGCATACAAGGCCTTAATGGTGGCATTCATAGTTCACTTGCGGTCAAATTGGTCGGAATCGTAGTGATGTTGTTTGCGGCACTCGGGATCACTTGGAGTCTGTTCGGACTCTCGCAGATGGCGGTGTATACGTCGGCTGAGGGCGTCGTGGTTAAGAACTGGCTTAGGCGGATCTTCATTCCATGGGAAGACATCAGAGAGTTCAGGTTCGGAAATTTGATTGATGACCTCTCAGTTCGTGAGCATTTGAATTCGCCATATCTTCAGTCGTACGTCATATTGAAAGACGGGCGGCACGTGGTGATGAGCGGCTTGATGCTTATCAGAATTCGCAGAGCTGAAAGCCGACGACGGGTGCAGTTGTTGCTCAATGGATTAGAAGAAGAGCGCTTTGCCCACCTTGGCGGCAGACAAACGAATACTCAGTGAATTAGGGTGATCTACGCCCACGCATTGAAGTCGAAGCAGTTGGCCCAAATGAATTACTATCCAACCTTTCATTGGGGTCTACAGAAAGGTAAGAAGTGACGAGGTTTGATGCTGCCTCCACTGAATGATTCTCGGCAGGACCTCACTGCGCGGATGAGATTTGAAACTGAGAATCTGGGACAGAGCTTGATTAAACCTCGTTGATACGAATCTTCGACACTCGACCTAGCACTCCTCCATGCTCTCCGAACGCAAGAACCGCTTGGTGTTTTTTGAGCCCGCCGAAGACCATTACCGGACGGCTTGATGCCTCACCAATACCAGGCGTGAACTATATTGCTTTGAACTCAATCAACGGAACCCTTTCATGACTTCCGATTGCATCTAGCGTCGCGAGCACACGGTCGTTCCTTAATGACCGAGCGCCCCCTCGGTAGAGATATGTGAATAATTCTAAGGTTCGACCATCAGAATTGACCAGTGCTTGGGCCTCCCTTAACAATTTGTAGCTCACTGCGCTCCCACTCAAACTGAGGCCGACGCCGAAGAAGATTAGCCCTCCCATCCAAATGTTGAGATCAGTACTCTGCGGATGCAGTGCGATGACGACCATGCCCAGTGCAATTATGGCGAGCCCGTAAACGACCAACTTTAAGCGGCGGCGGCGAACGTACTGAAGGAAATCACTCACCGATGCGTTATGCGCCATGACGAGATTATTGCGCAGTCATGGTTCGTGCGATGCAATTGAACAGTTGAGTTACCAGGACCTGCACATTCTAATGGTGAGTACGTCCCTGGTTTCGCCTAGTCGGCTCGGATAATTGTTAGGTAGTTTTCAGGCTCGAAATCTGTGCATTGATGGTACTCACCAAATCGACGCCATCTATGGGGTTTCTCCTGAAGGCGGTCACCTTGAAGTTTCGACCATCAATTAAGTCCACAGAGAGGTAACTCCAATTCGAAAGTAGCGCGCTCCCAGGGTCAAAACTCATGCCCTTGACTTGATCCAAACCAAATTTCCTCGTCGTCAGAATATTTCGGAGGGCCAGGTGCGCTGAATTCAGGAATACACCTGCAACTTGGTTGCGGTACGCGACGACTCCAAGGGCTATACCTGCGACCAAATAAAAATAATTCGGTCCGCTTCGCGCGCCGATACTCAGTACGAGAACGAACAATGAAAATAGAGACAACCCAAGGACCGATCGTTTTCGTGAAGCTCTATTTTGGTATTCAAATCGATAGGTTTCCGCAGGCAAGTGATCCTCTTCGTCGAGCCACATTCAAACTGCCGTTTGAAAGTTTTACTTTTTCCTCTTCCGATAGACGACGACAGCGGTCCAAATAAGAGCGATAAGGAACGCTATGCCATATTCCTTAAAGGTAATTCCAGAAGTTACAAAAACACCGACGATCACATTGCGAATCTAGTTTCCTATGTTCTGGCGATTATGCAATCAGCGGGCCGACGTGCACAAACTCCGATTGGCGGCTTAATACTTGGTGATGGATTCCGCAATTGTTTTGATGCTCACCCCGTACCTATTTGAGAGTCTCGGAGTCTCGGCTGGGATTAAGAATCGAGGCCACCTCGCATGGCTAACTGGACGAGCGCCAAATCCTCTAACGGAACGGTAAATTCGTAATTCTCTCCACCGTCTTCGCAAACAAGAACTTGAAATTTCGGAAGCGGAATGAGTCCCAGGGCAGTTCCACCCTTTTTGACATTCCATTCGGCACGACCAGGATCGCGGACACTCATTTTTGCGAATCGTTGAGCGATTTCAATGCCTCGGCGACGCAACGAATATTTTGGTGTCCAAACTACTGCGCCAGTTGAGATTTGAAGTTTTCCCTGCTTGGAAATGCGTGGATAGGGTTTTGCTGGACCGCGCAACGAGCAACTTACGATGCGAGATTGGCCGGACTTGACACCTTCGATATCGGAAACGCTTCCATCTTGAACGGGTCGCTTCAGCCCGGCCTTCAAGGCATCGAGTCCGGTTCGAGTGCCCGTCGATCTCTCGCTACGCTTTTTGTTGGTGGTCACTAGATCATCTCCCTTCATGAAGCGTAATTAAATCGATCCGATGAAAGCCAGGCAGATCGAGCAGGTGCGCTCCCTGTATCACAGCCCTTGCGGGTTCAAACGGCGACGCAACAAGTTCATTCAACGCCTCCAATGGTGACACCCAATTGAGGGTCTTTCGCGGACGCTCGTTGAGTTCTCGGTCAATGGCGGTCAGTTCTCGTCGAGTGAAGCCAGCGAGGCTGGTGCGCGTGGGAAAGTATTGGCGAAGCAAGCCGTTCGTGTTCTCATTCGTTCCTCGCTGCCATGGGCTCTGCGGATCAAAGAAGTAGATCTGCATCCAGTCGCGAAAGTGAACTCGCGATGCTGGAACATCTCTGACCATCCCAGGTGACGCTACGGGTGAGTTCAACGGGAAGTCGTCGGATTCGCTTGGCCATCTCCGTTCGCACTTCCTCGGCAGTCGGTCGCTCGAGTTTCAGAAGCATGTTGTAACGCGTGGTCCGTTCGACCAATGTGCCAATGCACGATTTTCCCGTCCCCATGATGAGGTCGCCTTCCCCGTGGCCTGGCACCGCTCGATCTTCCACCTCGGCTGGTCGTTCCGAGATGAGAACCATCTCTGGAATGCGGCCTTGACGACCCGCGTGCTGGTGCTTCGGTCGACGCATTGCGCGTCCACTGCGCAGCGCGTTATGCAGTTCTTTGCGCAGAACACCACGGCTTTGAATAAACAACGATAGGTAGATCGTCTCTTGTGAGACGTTCATCTCCGGTTGAGTTGGGTAGTTCACAGCCAACCACCGCGAGATCTGCTCCGGGGACCATTTCCTTTCGAGTTTGGACTCGACAACTCTTCGAAGATGGGGGCACTTCGCCAGTTTGGCCACCTTCGGACGTTTGGCCCGTCGCCAAGCCCGTCGATCGGCCTGGCACGCACGATATTTGTGCGATCCGCCATTGCGAGCGATCTCACGAGAGATCGTCGACGGCGCTCGTCCAAGGTGACTAGCGATGGATCGCATCGACTCGCTGGGCACCAGGCCTCTCGATATCTCTTCACGTTCGTAAATACTCAACGCTCGCGAAGACCTCGTTGGCCGCGGAGGTCGCACCCCACCGGTCAGGCTCAGCATCTGATGAACGGAGATCGGAAACCGATCTAAATCATTAGCGATTGTGAAGGGCAACTCGCCGGCAGCGAAGCGATTCCAGATCACATCGCGCATCTCGTCGGACATCTTCACCAAGCGGACCATGACACCTCCAATGAACGGACACATTTTCCGTCAAATGAAGTGTGTTGCGCTAACCCCGTGAATCCGCACCTGCAAACTGTGTCGCTCTCGCATGGTGAACGATTCCAACAGATAATCGAGGGCAGAGAATGTGCACGATGCAGGCCCGACGTGACAGTTTTGCAACTTTGCATTGGCGGCTTGACACATTCACGTCCTGAGATGAGCAAACTAAAAAAGGGCGCAGGGTCAGTCGTATCCTGCAATTGGCGCATAATGGGTCTGATATAGCGGTCTGGCCGCGCGAGCATCGCACAAAGGGAACAACATGTCACTGACTCGAACCGGTACATTGGGTGAGCAAGTTCCGTCGGATATTCGGATGGTTGATGCGGACACGCTCGTGAGCCTGAGACGAAAGGGCGAATCTATTGGCTTGAGTGGTCGCTGGAGTTCGAAACAGTTAGCCGAGAATCTGCCTCGAGGTGCTCGATATCCAATCAGGGTCATCCTGATCAATCACCTTTCGAGATCGGAAG
>JABBNY010000062.1:0-7072 GCA_019352095.1 Acidobacteriota bacterium | reverse complement strand
CTGCCTCGAGGTGCTCGATATCCAATCAGGGTCATCCTGATCAATCACCTTTCGGGGCCTATGCCGTTTACGCCCCTCGAGGGATTCTGCTAGCGCTGCCTCGTTGTGACTCTTGGCCAGAACGACATCGACTCACAATTTTCAATTGATCTTGATTCCGCCGACTTCGAAAGTCTGGAGCTGATGTCCCCGCAGGACATCTTGATGCTGACGCACTACCTGCTGGACAGGATGAAGATTGAAGGTGTCAAGCTCTCGCAAGACCTTGCCTAATAGGCCGTGGTCCACAATCACCAATGAGTCTTTCAGCTGTTGGACATTCTCGGGAAGTCGTAGACGAAGGGCCGACGTGCACAATCTAATGGCGAGTGACGCCATGGCGAAGAATGTAGTTGTTACGATCCCACAATGGCTGAACATCAATTCAAGGTCGTTCTGAGATCCGATCAACCGTGTCCATCTTGGACTGCTTGGAAGTCATGGAAGTTCGGCAGACTGCACATCTACGATGAGTGGGCGATGTTCGTCCCAAAGCATGGCGCACCAGTTGAGCTTCGGAATATCACAAGCGTCGCCCAAGGCTGGAAGAACCAACAGGATGGTGTCTGGTTACCTGCACGTCTGGATACGTGGATTCAGGTCATTTTCGGAGATCATGGTGAGTCAAGTGCCATCTATTTGAATGATCCGCGTTTTCTCCTCATGGCGGCTTACTTTCCTCACAAGAAACTAATTACTTCGCTTCGAGGGCTCGTGCAGAAGTGAATTGGTCGCCTTTAAATACTTTTGCTCGCGTCTCCATTAGGTGATTCAACGGGCCGACGTGCATAATCTCCGACTGGCGATTGGCATCGTGGTAGTCCACGATTCCGGGAGGCTGGGTCAAACTATCCTTCCCGTGGAGGCGGCGACACGATGACTTCGAAATTTGATCCCGTGACCATGCGTGTCCAAGTGACCGCGCCCGGAAAGTGGAAAGGGGGTGGGAGACTTACAGTTGCCCCAGGGTATCTGCTTTGTTCTTCCGGTCGTTTCATAGAAAAATTGAGCAAGGTGAGTCAAGTCCGTCATGACGGGAACCGAGTTGACATTTATCGCGCACGGCTTTCTCCGCCTAGGGGGCATTGTCGATTCCAATTCGAGGGGGCGGAGATGTGCTTGTAGCCTCAATTTTTCTTCTTCAAAAACCTGAGGTGAGGCGCGTTTTACGTGAGGCCGGATTCGAAGTGGTTGAGCATGTCTCCTGGGTGTACCGAGGATTTCGCAATTCCGAATTGAAGCGTAGAGCCAGATAAGGTTCGAAGTCATTGGGCCGACTTGCACATTCTAATGGCGGATAGTGAATTGGACGACGGCATAGGATCTTCAATCCGTCGGCAGTCACGCTGTCTCTCCTTGAATGTTCCGACTCTCGCAATTCGGCACGGTATTCTTTCCAATAAATGGACGAGCCTTTCAATCCCTCCTGGTCATACCCAATTGGGTTAACCACGACCAAACTGGCGGGCGGAGGGACACTTCTTGTGTCACCCCGGATGATCGAGTGCCAGTTAGGCAAACTCAACGCACGGCAATCAGGATTTCGAGTTGTTCAGAGCGAGTGTGACCACATCGACATTTACGTCGCACGACTAGTGCCATTTTGGATAAACGTGAGTTTCAACGTCGCTGACGAGAATCACCGCGTGCGCGCTTCAATGTGGATGTTAGGCCTTCGACAACTCAAACGGGCGCTCAAGTCTGCGGGAATAGAGCCTGCGATTCATTGGACTTGGTTGAACCGGGGTGACGAACCGCGAGAGTTCAGGAAGTTTGACTTGGCATAGGTCGGGCCGATCTACGCATTCGAGTGGAGAATCACGGATTGGTGCGAATCTGTTCCACAGTGTGGTGCCGGTCTATATGGTCGTGACGGCCAGTGGAAAAATTACCTGGACAGCTAATAAGGCGACCAGTGAACTCAATAACACGCTGACGCGTGATGAAGACCTCCAGCAGGGATACGCGATCTTGAATTCGACCAAGATCAAGGCGGCCTGGAGTACGAGTATTACGCCGCCTCCAAGCCACGCGCCGGGACCGGGCCAGGTGAACAAAATGTTGGAACCCGCGACGCCGATGATCACCCAACAGTCAACGAGCAGCAACCCGAGGATCACGATTGCTACCCGTCGCATCACTTATGTTTAGCCGAACGGAATCAAAGGGTGCGTTCCTTGTATGACTGCCCCCGCAAACTGCGTCGCACTCGAGGGGTCAACGATTCCAACGGATATTCGAGGGCGGAGAATATGCAGGTCGGTGGCCCGACGTGAACCCGCACGTGACGATTCGCCTGTCAAAATGAATAGGCGGTTGGGTCATACTTAAGAGATGCCCCGCGTACAAGCCCCCGCACTACTCCCCGGCTCAGTCAATGGATTCTTACAGCCAGTCCTAGAAGTTGATGACCGCTTCTTGCTGCGGCCATGGACGTTCGACGATGTCCCGGTGGTGGTCGCCGCGTACAGCGATCCGGAGATTCAGCGCTGGTTGCCCTACTCGTACGACGCGCTGGAGGCCGCGCAAGTGATCGCAAAATGGGCCGAAGCGTGGAACACTGAGACAGGCGCGTGTTGGGCGATTGCAAACCGCTCCGATGGCTCGGCGTGTGGCCGGCTGGCCTTCCAGACAATTGATCTCATAAGTGGATCAGCCGAGCTGGCCTACTGGGTACTACCCCAAGCCAGGGGCGCGGGGGCGACAACGCTGGCCACCGAGGCACTGAGTAACTGGGCCTTCACCCGCTTGGGGCTTCATCGGTTGGAACTGCACCACTCTGCGCACAACGAGACGTCGTGCCACATCGCCACCGCAGCCAAGTTTGAGTTGGAGGGAACGTTGCGTAGCGCCGACTTGTACTCAGATGGCTGGCACGATACCCACTTGCACGCACGAATAGGTAGGTAACGCCAGCGCGAATCCTCGGCGACACGGGACGAGCGACCCACGAGCTCCGAGCTTCCCGACCATGCTTCTGTAAAGCTGGGTATCCGTCTCACTGCCGGTCCCTCGTGATCGCAGGGCCCGCCCTGAATTCCCTCCTGCGTGCAAGACTTGCCCATGGCCACAGCAACAATCGCCGTCAAGGGCAGCGCGAACGATGACTTCACCGCCGATTTCGCCCTCGTTCGACTTTCTCATCGCTACACCGCTCAGGACCGCTCTGAGGCCCTGGCCGGGGGCAATGCCCTCATTGCACAAGTGCGCGACGCTGCCCAGCAACTCGGAACTGGTGTGAGGGAGGTGAAGGTCGAATTCCTCCGCATGATAGAGACGTTCAACCAGGTGGATCTCGAACACGAGCAGGAACCGTCCGGTTGGGGAGCTCACATTGCGTGCGATCTGGCCATCCAACCCGACGCCGTTCCCGTGGCCGTTGCTGAACTCACAAGAATTGGTGTGACCATCAATCGAATCATCTGGCTTCTCGACTCCGACACCGAGGCCCAGGCGCGGCGAGCCGTGCGACGACGGGCGGTCACCGACGCGAAGGATGCCGCCAACGATTTCGCACTTGCTCTTGGAGGAACCCTGGGAAGCCTGATTGCGCTCGCTGATCCCGGCCTCCTCGGTCCCGCCACCTTTCAGAGCGGCGCATCAAGTGCCGCGCGTGCGGGAATGACGACTTCAGTGATGGCAAGTTCGGGTTGGTTTGACAGCATTGACATCGACCCTGAAATGGTCACCATCTCGGCCAATGTGGAGGCGAGTTACGAAGTGACCGTCGACTAGGAGGTTCGTCCCTCCGTACGGCGCGTGTGCCGGCTCTGGCAGCGCAAGCGCAAACGCGATGCGGCGGCGGTCAGATGGATACCCCACAGAATCAATGGCCACGACAATTTCATTGGTGGATCGCGACAATTGAAATCCCGAAGCAGCACTTGTGCCGCATTCATTTGCTTTCCCAGAACCAGTACGCCTCAATGTTCGAGACGACGGCCGCAGATGTACTCGCTCGATGCTACGGTCAGTCTCGTGAGGAGATTGGTAGCAAAAACTTCGTTTGTCACAGCCACGTTGGTGACCGGTAGTGCGCTTCTGACGGGCCTAACAGGGGCGTCTCAATCATCTTCTGTAGGTGCTGTCGTCGCGCTCAAGACACCCGGTGCTTTGGCGGTGTCATCCAAGGGCGCGCTCTACGTGGTTGACGCAGGCCGAGACCAGATCTTGCGGCGTTTACCAGGCGGTCAGTTCCAGGTGGTTGCGGGCGACGGACGCCGTGGCTTTTCCGGTGACGGACACCCAGCGATCGACGCCAAAATCTCGGTCAAATATTGGGGTGGCCTGGCAGTAGCGAGCAACGGAACTATCTACTTCACCGACGAAGGGAACGGTCGGGTTCGCGAGATACTCCCTAGCGGTGTCATCGAGACAGTTTCGGGTGGGGGAACAAAGACTCTCGCCACCACTTCTGTCCCGGCGATGCGTGCCAGCTTTGGAGATCAACTGGACAGTGTGGCAATGGGTCCGGGAGGTCAGCTCTACATCGGTTGTAACGGCGTCTACCGGTTGGCCAACGGGGTGCTGCACTGGGTAGTCGGTACTGATGCACCTGGTCTCAACAAGGGCTTCACGGGATTTGGATCTAGCCCCGTCTTCCAGAAGGACTTCGCCCCGGCACAGACCTTGGCCTTCGACGGTAAGGGAGATTTGCTCGTCGGAGGTGGTGGTACCTACAGCCTCTACGAAAGAACAGTTGGAGGAGCGTTTCGCTTCATCCAGGAAGATCGTGCTCAGGGCGGTTACTACGCAGCGATGGCCGTCGCGCCCGACGGCAGCGTGGTGCTGGCGGGAGGAGCCCACGGTTTGTCACGGTTCCATCCCTCGGATCTGATCACGACCATCCCCGCATATGGACTTTCAACTTTGCTCCCGCTGCCTAGTCACTTCACCGTCGGCGAAGCAGTCGCCGTGGCTCCCAACGGCTCGATCTATCTCGATGCCGACGCCGGCAACGGCTTCACCAATGTGAGCGCTATCGTTCAGGTCACGTCCGCCGGACACGCTGTGTTGGTCTGGAAGTCCTGATTCATCCCTGAGTTCGCCGGAGTTCTTATTCTCGGCCGGGAACCCCCTACAGTGGGGGGAGATAATTGCAAGGCGTCTCGGCTGGTGTCAGGGTGAAGTGATTGTTGGAGCAGGGCTACGTACATTATGGCGACAGAGAAGAGCCTCGAGTTTTCTCTGCACTCCGGGGGTTCTAATGATCGAGAAGTCCCCGCACCTCACCGCGAATAGGGCTTTGTATTCAGTTCAAATTTGAGGTGGAAGTGAGGCCGCAATGCTTGGTCAGTTCGAGTTCAAGTGCTCTGGCCCGTTGGTCACCGTCATCGAATTACTTAATGAGGCGTACCAGCGAGCCGTTTCTCGCGTTGAGTTCAGTCACTGAGTTGCTCTGGGTGTTCACCACCCACACGTGCATCGCGTCAAATGCGTACACGGTGGGCATCACCTCGAATCCGTTGACCTTGGCCTTGATGACGCGCACCAGCGAGCCGTTCGAGGCATTCAGCTCGACCACTGAGTTCTCACTCGTCACCCACAGGTGGGCACCACTCACGGCAATGGAGTCGGGCGAATCGAGTCCGGAAAGAGCACGATCCCTAATGACGCGCTCCACCGACCCGGTCGAGGCATTGAGTTCAATGACCGAGTTGCCGTCATAGTTCGATACCCAGACGTGAGTACCATTGGCGGCAAACGCGGGTTGGTCAAATACGCCGGCTTGAGAGTTGATGACGCGCACCAGCGAGCCGTTCGAGGCATTCAGCTCGGTGATCCTGTCGCCTGGCACGTTATTCATCACCCACACGTGCGAACCACTCGCGACAATCCCGAAGGGCATGCTGAACCTGTCGACAGGGGCATTGATGACACGCACCAGCGACCCAGTGCTCGCGTTGATCTCGAGGACCGAGTTGAGGTTCGCCACCCATACCTTGGTGCCATTCGCAGTAATGGCGAACAATGGCGCGGGCTCCAAGGCGTGGAGCCGAGGCTGGGCCTTGATGACGCGCACCACTGACCCGGTGCTCGCGTTGAGTTCGATGATGAGGTTGGAGTCCGTCACCCAGACGTGAGTACCACTCGCGGCAATGCTGTTGGGTGCATTGAGTCCTCCAACGATGTGAGAAAGTTTGATGATGCGCACCAATGAGCCGTTGGAGACGTTGAGTTCGGTGACCGAGTTGGCGAGCGGTGATTTCAAACTCATATAGTTGTTCGCTACCCACGCGTGAGGTCCGCTCACGGCTATGTCGACGGGTAGGGCGAAGAGTGAGCCCGGTGACCAAGCGGCTGACGCAGACGGTGCGCCCACCAATGGGAAGGACACGCACAGCACGGCAGAAAAGGACAGTGCCACAACTCCAGCGAGGCGCAAAACAAGTCGCACTGGACAGCCTTCCTAATCATTTCACTGGCACCCGTTGCCCGTGCCTCGAACCATAACCCGCCAGGCGCGAACTTTCTCCGAGGGAAAGATTCGAGCTTGGACTGAATTGTTCAATCACGCTCGCGTGTCTAGTTGCCCTTAGAACTCGTGGCATCGGAATTACAGTGACCGCTCAATGACACTGCCCATACCTTGATGCCCGGTGGTATGCCCAGGTTTGTCTTCGTGTAGACCGTGGCGTTGACGTCAGCGGCCAAAGTCACGCATCCCCGAGAATGCTGGGCTTTGATGAGGGGCAAAGTGCGCAGCAAATAGGCGTGCATCGCATCACTCCACTGGCGCCATATCGCCAAGGGCGAATTGGTAGCCGGTTGCGTTGGTGCAAGATCGGAAGTTGCTCCGGTCGGAGCATGACCAAGGTTGATGTTGCCTCTGGCGAGGGCAATGGTGGGGGAATTGCAGATATGCGGCTGTGAACCTGTAACCATCGAGCAGAGCGCCGCGATGAGATAGTTGGCAGTTCCGTCAACGGCCTTGGCCACGGGACTCGTCGGTTCTTGAATATCTGATCCAATCTGAGACAAGGTCAGGCCTTCAAGAACTGACGGCGACGAACTTGCTCCCACCGTGACCACA
>JABBNY010000061.1 GCA_019352095.1 Acidobacteriota bacterium | reverse complement strand
TTGAGAACGCGAGCGACACAACGGGTGACGAAAAGCGTGCGGCCCCCGCCCGCCCCCGCCTGGAGCCTTCACGCGAGTACGTGTTTGGTGAGTCGCAAACGCCGACGTACGACGTGGAGGCTCTCGCGCAGCTTCGACACGACGAGCGCTGGGCGCTGTCGAGATCGGCTCGACGCGCACGGTTTACGCCAAGCTTCGTGCGTAAGTTGGCGCTCGTCGTGCTCTTGGCGCTCGTGCTCGCTATTGGTGCGTTCTATTACTTTGGGCACTCGAACCAGAGTCCCAGCTCGAGTACGACGACCACGACGACGAAGACCGGAATGGCACCGGCCATCGCCCCGGTGAGCCCCTACTTCTCGATGGGCGTAATTTCGTTGAGGATGAACGCCAGTACCTGAGCTTCATCGCGCCACGCTTCATAGCGGCCCGACGGTCCTCCGTGGCCGGCACCCATCTCGGTCTTTAGATACGCGGTGTTCGCGGGATTGGCTTCGCGTAGCTTGAGCACCCACTTGGCGGGCTCCCAGAATCCAACGCGAGAGTCGTTAAGCCCACCCGCGGCGAAAAGATGTGGATACACGCGAGCGGAGCCATCCTCGTTGAGCGCACGCACGTTGTCATAGGGCGAGTAGGACTTCATGGTGCGATAGGCGGTCGGACTCTCGTCGGGATTACCCCACTCCTCCCACTCTCCGACAGTCAACGGCAATGTCGCATCGAGCATGGTCGTGAGTGCGTCCACGAAAGGCACCTCGGCCACCACGCAGCGAAAGAGCTCGGGCGCCAAGTCCATCACGGCACCCATCAAGAGCCCGCCGGCCGATCCGCCGCGAATGGCCAAGCGTGACGGCGTGGTCCACTGGTGATCGATGAGGTGGTGCGCCACGGCCACGAAGTCACTGAAGGTCGTGGGCTTTTGGGCGAGTTTTCCCATCTCGTACCAGGATCGACCCATTTCGCCACCACCTCGTACGTGCGCAATGGCGAATATCACACCCCGGTCGAGCAGTGAGAGACGAAGCGATGAGAATGCGGGGTCGATGGAGATCTCGTAGCTCCCGTATCCGTACAGCACGAGCGGAGAAGGCGTCAAGGCACGAGCAGCGTCGGCGCTCAGCTCTATGAGGTCGCGACGCGCGACGAACGACACTGGAATGCGCGCACCGTCGCTGGCTTCGACCCACAGTCGTCCGCTCACGTAGTTGGACGGGTCGTACCCGCCACGGACCTGCTGTTGCTTTCTCACGATCATCTCGCCGGTTGCGGCAACGACGTCCGCGATGAGATGGGGCGTGATCAATGAGGTGATGTCGACACGCAACAACGAAGTCTCGTAGCTCACGTTCGCAGACAATGACACGGTGCTCGGGCTGACCTCGGCATCGATCGAGCGCGAGCGGGCCAGCAGGTCAGTGCCGAAGGGGTCATCGCCTTCGAGCACCTCGACGATACGCACCGTCGCAGTGCCGTCGCGACGTTCGCTGATCGCAAGGAAGTCCTTGAAAGCGTCAATGCCATCAAGGCGATTACCTGGTCGATGACCAATGAGTTCTCGCCATTCGCTCGCCGGTTCCAAACGTGCGAGCAGTCGAAAGTCGGTGGCGCCTTCATTCGTGACCTTGAGCCACCAGTTTCGATTCGCGGCGTCGCGAAAGTGCTCGATGCCGTACTCGATGCCCTGTTGTCGAGCCTCGAGCACTGAGAGTTCCGACGTAGGTTCGTCAGCGTTGAGGTAGCGCACCTCAGTGGTGGTGGATGAGCCGATCAACAACACCACGACTGCGTCATCGCGGCTCTTGCCGACTGAGACGTTGAACTGCTCGTCATCTTCTTGGTAGACGAGAACGTCGCGATCAGGTGAGGTGCCCAGCTCGTGGCGCCAGAGCTGCCACGGCCTCATCGCGTCGTCGACGCGCGTGTAGAAGAAATGTCGGCTGTCGTTCGCCCACGCGAATCCGTAGTACACGTCCACGAGTTCGTCGTCGAGCGCGTCTTGACCTGCGAGGGCGTGCAGCGTCACGGTGTGTCGTTCGTTGCCCTCAAAGTCAGTTCCGACCGCAACCCACCGATCGTCGGGGCTGACGCTGAGGACACCAATTGACAAGAAGTCGTGGCCCCGCGCCACCTCGTTCTCGTCGAGCACGACCTGCTCGCCTTCCAGGGTGACGAGAGGATCGATGGTCGGCGGTGTCTCGTCAGTAGCGGTTGAGGGAACGCGACAACTGATCGGATAGTCGAGCCCCTCACGAGTGCGTTCGAAATACCACCACGCCCCGCGGCGCACGGGAACCGAGATATCAGTCTCTTCAATACGATCCTTGATTTCTGCGAAGAGTTCGTCCTCCAGCGGCTTGAGCGCTTGAAACGCCTCTTGCTGATACGCATTCTCGGCTCGCAGGTGTGCAATGACCTCAGGGTCATCGCGCTGCATCAGCCAGTAGTAAGGATCTATGCGTTCGTCATTGTGTCGGGTAATCGAATGTGGTCGCTTGGATGCGGTGGGGGGTGTCAGCACCACTCCACTTTGCCAGAATGTCAGCCACGTCAAATCACCAGTTCAAACCGTGATTTGTGGACATGCTCGGGTGCCTTGGGGTGCCGCAACCAGAGCGGCTAACTTTTATGAGTTTGCGGTTGTCCCGTTGTGATTAGTTACTACTATGGGCGTAGGGTTAATTCAAAAGGAGCGCGATGGCTATAGACAATCTGGACTTCAGTCGATACCAGCTCGGCTGGTCCGACGAGCAGATTCCCGTCTTCAAGCCGAAGAAGGGCATTAACGAAGCAATCGTGCGTGAGATGTCGGGCATCAAGAGTGAAGAGAAGTGGATGCTTGATTTTCGCCTCAGCGCCCTCAAACGCTTCGAGAAGAAGCCGATGCTGCCCTGGTTCGCCACCCGCATGCCCGATCTCGACTTCAACGACATCTACTACTACATCAAACCAACCGAGAATCGAGTGGAGCGATGGGAAGACCTTCCTGACGCGATCAAGAACACCTATGAGCGACTCGGCATCCCAGAAGCGGAGCGCAAGTATCTAGCCGGCGTCACCGCTCAATATGAGTCCGAAGTCGTCTTTCACCGCAATCGAGAAGACCTCGAACGCCTGGGTGTGCTGTTCTGCGACATGGACACTGCCGTTCGTGATTACCCCGACCTCGTGCGAAAGTATTTCGGCACGGTCATCCCTCCGAACGACAACAAGTTCGCCGCGCTCAACTCGGCGGTGTGGAGTGGTGGCTCATTCATCTACGTTCCGCCCGGCGTAAAGGTGGACCAGCCGCTCCAGGCCTACTTTCGAATCAATACCGAGAACATGGGTCAGTTTGAGCGTACGTTGATCATCGCTGACGAGGGCAGCCAGGTGCACTACGTCGAAGGCTGTTCGGCCCCGGTCTATTCGACCGACTCGCTGCACTCGGCAGTCGTTGAGTTGGTCGCACTTCCCGGATCGCGAATCACCTACACGACCATCCAAAATTGGTCGAACAACGTCTACAACCTGGTGACCAAGCGCGCGCGCGCTGAAGCCGAAGCGCACGTCGAGTGGATTGACGGCAACATTGGTTCGCGACTGACGATGAAGTACCCCTCGGTGTACCTCATGGGTCCCAAAGCGTCGGGCGAAGTGTTATCGGTCGCGTACGCGGGACCGGGACAGGTCCAAGATGCTGGAGCGAAGATGGTGCACTGTGCGCCCGAGACGACGTCGACGATTGTCTCCAAGTCGATTTCGAAGGACGGAGGGTTGACGGCGTACAGAGGACTCGTCAAAGTCGAAGAGGGCGCGACGGGCTCTAAGAGTTTCGTTCGTTGCGACGCGCTGTTGTTGGACGAGTTCTCCACGTCAGAGACCAAGCCGTACATGGAAGTCGGGGAGCAGGATGCGTCAATTGGTCATGAGGCAACGGTCTCCAAGATCGGTGACGACCAGTTGTTCTATCTGATGAGCCGTGGTCTCACCGAAAGCCAGGCAATGGGCATGATCGTGAACGGTTTTATCGAACCGGTCACGCGTACCTTGCCCATGGAGTATGCGGTCGAATGGTCACGTCTGATCGAATTGCAAATGGAAGGCTCCATTGGCTGAGTGGTGCCCTCGACGAAGTTGAACCTCGTTGAAATTGTTGATCGCGTCATGTACTTCTCGAGTTCGCGCGTGGGTGCAATACGTGCGAGAATTGCTCGATGGCAATGCGCGAGGAATGCAAGCACTTTCAAAGTCGCACGTACAAATCCGGCGAAGTGGCAAGATTCTGTGTTCTCGGCAACGCTCCTGATCAACCCTGGTCATGTCCCGAGGATTGTGTAACCTACGAGCGACGTTTTGCCGACGTCGGTTGGTCACACGGGTCGCTCGTCGATCAGCCGGTCGAAAAGGCCCCTCCCACTGACGTGCCGATCGATGATCGACGCGAGATTCTCAATATGGCGAGCGAAATAGTGAACGCCGTGGCACCCGAAATGATTGAAGAACGACGTCGCCAACTTGACGAGTTGGAGAAGAAGTCCCGCCGCTCCTGGAGATTCTGGCGCCGCTGAAGGTCAGTCGCCCGTGAAATCGGGCGGTCGCTTCTCTATGAACGCGCTCAGCGCTTCTTTGAGGTCATTGCTCTGCAGGTACATGGTGTTCCAGCGCGCCACGAAATCAAGCCCCTCAGAAATGGTGCGGCCGTCATTGGCCGCCAAGACCGCCTTGGTCCCCTGCACGGCCAGTGGGGAGTTCGCTGCGATTTCACGCGCGAGAGCGAAGGCGCCCGCCACCACCTCATCGGCACTCTGTCCGTGCACTGAGTTCACAAGACCGATTGCGAGGGCTCGAGCGGCATCGATGTCCTTGCCGGTGAACGCAAGTTCTGCCACGTGTCCGGCACTCACTATCCTCGGTAGGCGCTGCAGGGTGCCCAGGTCCGCGACAATGGCCACCTTGGCTTCGCGTACCGAGAACGTGGCGTCGTTCGAGCACAGTCGTATGTCACAAGCGCTTATCAGGTCGACACCGCCGCCAATGCAGTAGCCGTGGACCGCGGCGATGACCGGCACGGAAAGTTGGGCGATCGACGTGACTGAAGCCTGCATGTCGCACACCGCTTGATAGGAGAGGGCACTCGCACTCGCTCGCGACGTGGCCGTCGTTGATTCTGAACCACCATTGATGAGGCTCGAACCAAGCTCCTTCAAGTCCAGTCCGACCGTGAAGTGCGGGCCACGTGCCGCAATGATGAGTACTCGTATGGACCGATCGGCCTGTACGGCCTCGGCCGCACGCGGTAGGTCACGCCACAGCGCGCGGCCCATGGCGTTTCGTGCCTCCGGCCGGTCGAGCCACAAGGTGGCGATGTGATCCTGCACCTCTAAGGTGAGAACTTCAGATGTGAATTGCACGTCCACTCCCCGCGTCATATCGACGTAGCCTAGGTCGGCGCCATGCGGGAATTCCGCCGAGTCCCATTACACTTCACTGTTCGAGATATCTATGAAAATCTTCGCTGATTCAGCCCTCTCATTCATCTCCGAGCGTCCCGACGCAACGGAGCGTTCGCGCGCATGGTCGATATTCGAGACCTTGGGCCTGCCCACCACAAGTGACGAAGTGTGGCGCTACGCCCCGCTGGGCGACTTGGACCTCGACAGGTTCGCCATCGCACTAGTGCCCTCGGGGGGTGTTGACTCAGCGTTCGCTCGCGAATTGCGCGATCGCGCAGGGCTGGTGGTTCGGGTGGTCGACGGCTACTACGAGAGCAGCAGTTCCTTGCCAGAAGGCGTCACCGTCGAGGTCGCGACACGCGTCGGTTCGCTGAGCGGAGAGACGATGCTGAGTCGCTACGAGAGCGACACCTTCGCGATCCTCAACGATGCGCTCGCGCCGTCGACGACGGTGATCCGTGTGGCCAACGACGTGCACGTGGCCTTACCAATAGTGGTCCTCAACACCACGTCGGGCGCCGCATCGTTCTCGAGAACTCAGATCATCCTCGGGCGAGGTTCCAGTGCAACTGTCGTGGAGTACTTCGAAGGCGGCCACAATGCGCTCGTGGTGCCGTTGAGCGAATATCAGATCGGTGACAACGCGTCGCTGCAGCTTGTGACCTACCAGCGACTCGATGCGAGCGCGTGGCACGTTGCACGCACCACTGGCTTCCTGCACCGCGACGCGCGACTCCACCAAGCAGTCATTGGTATGGGCGCGCACTACAACCGTTCGCGTAACGACGCGGAGTTGCTCGGGACCGGTTCTGAAAATGAGTTGCGCACGACCTTCATGGGTTCGGACGCGCAAGTTCATGACCTCAGAACCCATCAGTTCCACAAGGCCGCGCGTACGCACTCGACCTTGTTGTCCAAAGGCGCGGTAGCAGGCGAGTCTCGCTGCGTGTACACCGGACTGATTGAGATCGAGAAGGGCGCCAAGCGCACCGACGCGCGCCAGACGAATCACAATCTGCTTCTTTCACCCCACGCCCACGCGGACAGCGTGCCGAATCTCGATATCCGAGAAAACGACGTCATGTGCGCGCATGCGTCAAGTGTTGGTCCATTGGACGAACTTCAACTGTGGTATCTCGAATCGCGCGGTGTTACCCGACGAGACGCGCAGCGCCTAATCATCCAGGGCTTCTTTTACGAGATGCTGACGACCCTGCCGAGCGATTTGGCGGCACTGGTCGAGAGCGACGTGACGTCGGCGCTCGCACTGTTGAAGGTCGACGAATGACCTTGTTCGATGTCGGAGAGCTCGATGACTATGTGCACGGCGAAGCTCGTCAAGTTCGTGTCGGGGCCAGAGTGCTCGTCATGGTCCGCATTGACGATTCGGTCTACGTCCTCGACGACCGCTGCAGCCACGAGGACTTCAGCCTCGCCGAAGGTGAAGTCAACGTCGAGACGTGCGAGATCGAGTGCGCGCGTCACGGTGCCATGTTCTCGTTGAAGGACGGAGAACCAATGTCGTTCCCCGCGACTCGAGCGGTAGCGCACTACGAGGTGGAAATGAAGGACGGACGACTCAAAGTGATGGTGCCATAGTGTCGACGCTCACAATTGCAGGACTGCGCGTGGAAGTCGCGGGCAAAGAGGTACTGAAGGGCTTCGATCTCTCGATGCAGTCGGGCGAGGTCCACGTGATCATGGGGCCGAACGGCTCTGGAAAATCCACGCTCGCCCATGCATTGAGTGGGCGACCGGGCTACAAGGTACTCGATGGATCGGTGAAGATCGACGGCGTAGAGATTCTTGACCTTTCGCCAACTGAGCGGGCCCGCCACGGTCTCTTCTTGGCCATGCAACACCCGATGGAAGTTCCCGGAGTGCGACCTATAGATCTGCTTCTCGCCGCGGGCGCCGATCAGCATGATCTTCGCGAGCGCATGACGCTCGAAGCGCAGAGCGTGGAGTTGCGTACCGAGGTCCTGGACCGGTTCGTGAACGTTGACCTGTCTGGCGGCGAACGTAAACGGGCCGAGATGGTGCAGCTCGCCATTTTGCGTCCGAAGTTCGCGATGCTCGATGAGATCGACTCCGGTCTTGACGTTGATGCACTTGGTGCGGTCGCGCGTCGACTGAGCCTCGCGACCAGCGAATGGAATTGTGGTGTGCTCGCCATCACGCACTTTCGACGTCTGCTCCAAGAACTCACTCCCACCATGATCCACGTCGTCACCGACGGGCGGGTGGTGGCTACGGGTGGTCCGGAGTTGGCCGACGTCCTCGAGCGTGATGGCTACGAGCCGTTTCGGCCGGTAAATTCCTGATTGTTTCGAATGACTGGTGCTTTGGTAATGTCGAACAATGGTTAACGGGCGCGACGACGGACCGAAGCATCGCCCACATCAGTCTCGGCGAGAGAAGAAGCAAGCCCTCGCCAACGAACATCGGCTGGTTGCGCTCGGCGAAGCGGTCGATCGCAACGCGGGCGTGAGTCCGCGCAAACCTCGCGTACGACGCCCTCATCGCGCTCGTCGAAATGTCATCATCACGGGCATTGTCGTGATTGCGTTGCTGCTCGGCGTCGTGGGCGGAGGCTACCTGTACGCGCAGTGGCGATTCAGCCAGATCAAGAAGATCACGGTGGCGGGTGAACTGCCGCAACTGTCTGGAAAGCCATTCAACATCTTGGAGATCGGCTCGGACTCGCGTGCCGGACTCACCGGCGCCGTAGCGGCCCAAACGGGTGCTTCCACGGGTCAGGCGGCCGGTCAACGTAGTGATGTCGTGAAGATCATGCACATCGATCCGGCCCTCGGCACGATTTCTGTGCTGTCGATACCGCGCGACACCATGACTACGCTGCTCGCCAATCAGTCGCTGTACGGAAAATTCAACCGGATCAACGTCAACTTCGGTAGTGGACCGTCGCTGTTGGCCCAGACCATCACCGCCAATTTCGGCATCCCCATCACCCACACGATCGTGGTCAGCTTCGGGGGTCTCATCAACGCGGCAGTAGCCCTCGGCGGGGTGTATCTGGACTTTCCGTACCCCGCCAAGGATGCCTACTCGGGCTTGAACATTCCCCACGCTGGATGTCAACTGGTCGACGGCTTTCAAGCCCTCGCCGTGGCACGTAGCCGCCACTACGAATGGTTCCAGAACGGCGTGTGGAACTATGACGTGACGAGCGACTTCGGTCGAATTGATCGTCAGAACGCCTTCATGCGCGCGATGATCGAGCGCGCCAAGCACCTCTACAATCCGTTGACTATCAACTCGTTCCTGTCAAAGTTGCCCCAAGGCATAACGTTGGACAGCAACTTCACCTTGACCGATCTGATTGGGCTCGCCGTCAAGTTCCATAGCTTCAACCCAGCCAATATGGTCACCTACACACTGCCCACGGTGAGCGGCGTCAACCCGACGCTCGGCGACGTCCTCTACGTCGACCAACCAGCCGCGCAACAGATGTTGGTCAACGTCTTCGGCAGTGAGTTGATCACGCCGACGAATCCGCCGCCTAACACGGCGCTCCAGACTCCGCTACCGCCGGTGGTGACGACCACGACGACCGTGCCGGTCACCTCCACGACGCACAAGGCCACCTCCACCACCGCCAAGTCGGGTACGACCCAGGTTTCAACTCCTACGACGACCACGACACTTGCGACACCTGGTCAGCAGTACTTCGACCCGGTGACGTGCACGCCCTGAGCCGTTAGGCCACCTCGTCCAGGCCCTGCGCCAAGGTATTCCAGGCCAGCGTCGCGCACTTGATGCGCACGGGGAACTTGACCACTCCCTGCAATGCGGCGAGTTCTCCCATGGCACGAAGTTCAGCGGTCGTGGGTACGGCATCACTACCGAGTGACGCTTCGTGCCCCATCATGAGTTGCTTGAAGTTGGCGATGATCTCGCGCACTTGGCTCACGGGCTTGCCTTTGACGGCGGCGCTCATGAGCGACGACGATGACTGGGAGATCGAGCACCCGTGACCCGTCAATTTGATGTCAACCAGTACACCATCACGTACGTCGAGGTAGACCACGATCTCATCGCCGCACAAGGGATTGAATCCCTCGACTCGTATGGCCGGGGGAGAGGCCAACTCACCACGATTGCGAGGCGAGCGGTAGTGGTCGAGGATCACTTCGCGGTAGAGGTCTTCGAGACTTGACATATCAGTTATCCAAACATTGTGACGGCGTGGTGAAGCGCTTCGACGAGTGCGTCGGTGTCGCGAGTGAGCGAATACGGCCCGAACGACGCTCGCGCTGTGGCGGCCAGATTGAACCGGCGCATGAGGGGTTTGGCACAGTGGTGACCCGGTCTGACGCACACGGCGAACTGGTCGAGGACCTGGGCCACATCGTGGGGGTGGACTCCTTCGACGTCGAGACTGATGACGCCACCGCGACTGTACGTGTTCGCCGGACCAATGACCCGTACGCGGCCGTCGAATTCTGACGCCAGTCGCATCAAGGCGTCGTGGGTCAGGTGCCGCTCATGTTCCACGATGTTCTCCATGCCCAGACCCTCGAGGTAGAGCACCGCCGCGCCGAGTCCGGCCGCTTCGGCAATGGGCGGGGTGCCCGCTTCGAATCGACTGGGACCCGTCGCGGGTGTGTACCCGTCGACGCGCACGTCGGCAATCATGCCCCCACCGCCTAGAAAGGGCGGCATCTGATCAAGAATCGCTTCGCGAGTCCAAAAGACCCCTAGGCCGGTGGGCCCGAGCATCTTGTGCGCCGAGAAGATGAAGAAATCGACGTCGAGATCGGTGACGTCGCTCGGTGAGTGGGCCACGGACTGGGCCGCGTCTACGGCGAAGAGCGCACCGTGTCGATGCGCGAGTGCTGCTAACTCCTTGATCGGATTTATCGTGCCCAGGACGTTCGACATCGCGGTGAGTGAAACCAGCTTGACGTTCTCCATCAGCGAGTCGATAGTGGTGAGATCGAGGCGATAGTCGTCGTTCACCGGGATGAAACGTACCTCGATCCCGTTCACCTCTCGAAGCTGAAACCAGGGCACGATGTTGGCGTGGTGTTCCATCTCCGAGACGAGCACGACGTCGCCGGCCTTCAGGTTCTTGTAGCCCCAGGACTTCGCGAGAAGATTGAAACCTTCGGTGGTGTTCTTCGTGAAAACGATCTCGTTCGCCCCTGCGGGGGCGTTGATGAATCGGGCCACGGATTCGCGCGCGCCTTCGTAAATCGCGGTCGCCTCATTAGCGGTCTGGTAGACGCCGCGGTGCACATTGGCGTGGCGCATCTCGTAATAGCGACTCATGGCCTCGATGACCGCGCGCGGGGGCAGCGATGAGGAGGCGGAGTCAAGGTAGGTGATCGGTCGTTCGTTGATGACCCGGCGCAACAGCGGTGTGTCGGCTCGAACACTACGAGGATCGAAACTGCTCACAGGGTCACCGGGCGCCACGCGTCGTAGCCTTCGTGCTCAATGAGCTGGGCGAGCTCGGCGCCGCCAGAGTGCACGATCGTGCCGTCAACGAGTATGTGGACCTCATCAGGTTCGATCTCTTCGAGCAGTTTGACGTAGTGGGTAACCACGACCACGCCCATGCGAGGATTCTCGTCGCGTACGGTACGCACACCGCGCGCCACGATTCGAAGTGCGTCGATGTCGAGACCCGAGTCGGTCTCGTCGAGCAGCGCCAGCGCGGGCTCGAGCAGCGCCATCTGGAGCACCTCGTTGCGCTTTCGCTCGCCGCCTGAGAATCCGTCGTTGAGGTGTCGTTCGGCGAACGCGGGGTCCATGCCCAGCCGGTCCATCCACTCAATGAGATCGAGTCGCACTTCGAGCACGCTCAGCTCACTCAGTCCTTTTCGAGCGGCGATCGCTTGGCGAAGGAATTGGACCACCGAGACGCCGCTGATGGCTTCGGGGTACTGGAAGGCCAGGAAGATGCCCGCACGCGCCCTCTGGTCAGGCGTCCAGGATGCGATGTTCTCGCCCTTGAGCAAGATTTCGCCCGCGGTGACGTTGTAACCGGGGTGTCCCATGATGACGTTGGCGAGGGTCGACTTTCCGGCACCGTTGGGACCCATGAGTGCGTGCACCTCGCCCTCATTCACCGTGAGGTCGACACCACGAAGGATTTGGGCGCCGTCGGCTTCGACGTGGAGGTTTCTTAGTTCTAAAAGGGCTTCAGACACGCTGCAGAGCCTACTGGTGGCGCTGGTTCACCTGTCCTCTTACCATCCACGCTCTATCCAGGTGTCGAGACTGGTCCGTTCGACGCCGAGCGTTGAGTTCGCGCCATGAGCGGGCCAGATGACCGTGTCGTCGCGGTACGTCGCGAAGATCCGCTGTTCTATCGAGGTAATGATCGTCGCGAAGTCGCCCCCCTCGAAGGTCGTGTTACCCGGGCCTCCCGGAAAGAGGGTGTCACCCGTGAACAAAAGAGGCGTGTTCTCGAGCGCGAAGCAGATTGACCCGGGCGTGTGACCCGGGGTGTGCACGGTGCGAAGGCGAAGTTCGCCGACCTGGTGGACCGTGTCGTCCTCGAGAAGGTGGTCGTAACTTGGTAAAAGTCCGGCATCCTCGCCTCGTACCCACACGTCGATGCCAGCGTCTCGAACCTGTTCGACCGCACCGATGTGGTCCCAATGGCCGTGCGTCTCGAGCACCGATGTGACACCAAGGCTTCGAGCGACGCGAAGGAGTCGATCATGTTCATTCGCAGCGTCGATCAGCGCCGCTTCGCCGGTTCGCCGACAGCGCACTACGTAGACGTTGTTCGCGACAGGCCCCACGACGAATCGGTGGATCTCGGCACTCGCATCCGACCAGACCATTTCTACGTTGTCCACTGCACCACAATGCCACGTCGGACCCAGGCTCGAACTTTCGCTAATGTCGCAGTCAAGAGCATTACTGTCCAGTAGGGATAGAAGAGGGCTGCGATGAACTTTGGATTCAGTGAAGAGCAAGAAGAACTGCGAAAGATGGTCAAGCGCTTCTTAGAGGAGAAGTCCCCCGAGAGCGAGGTGCGACGCTTGATGGCCACCCCCGAGGGCTATGACCCGGCGGTCTGGGATCAGATGGCCAATGAGTTGGCCCTGCAGGGACTGGGCATCCCCGAGCAGTTCGGTGGACAGGGATTTGGACCAGTTGAGTTGTACGTCGTCTTCGAAGAGATGGGCGCCGCATTGCTGTGTTCGCCGTACTTCTCCACCGTTGCATTGGCGGCCAACGCGATTCTTAACGTGGGCAGCGACGTCGACAAGGCGGCGTACCTTCCGGGTATCGCGTCGGGAGCGACAATCGCGACGCTGGCTTTGACCGACGACGCTGGTCAATGGAATCTGAGTGCGACCTCGACGCGAGCGAGTGTCGCGGGAGACGGCTTCGTGCTCAATGGCGTTCGAAACTACGTGACCGACGGGAATCTCGCCTCGCTCATCTTGGTGCCGGCGATGACGGACAAGGGCCTTTCGCTCTTCGCAGTCGATGGGAGTGCATCGGGCGTGGCCCGCGAGGCGCTGGCGACAATGGATCAGACCCGTAAGCAGAGTCGCATCGTCTTCACGGATGCGCCCGCGGTGCTGGTGGGGGTTGAAGGCGGCGCTCTGGCCGGGCTCGAAACCACACTCTCGATCGCGGCAGCCGCCCTGGCCGCTGAACAGGTCGGTGGCGCGCAACGCGTGCTCGACAATGCCGTGGCGTACGCGAAGGATCGGGTCCAGTTCGGTCGACCGATTGGATCGTTCCAGGCGATCAAGCACAAGTGCGCGGACATGCTGCTCGACGTGGAGTCAGCCAAGTCTGCGGCGTACTACGCAGCCTGGGCTGCCCAGGAGCTCAACGACGAACTGCCGATCGCGGCGAGTTTGGCCAAGTCGTTCTGCTCCGAGGCGTACTTCCACTGCGCGGCCGAGAACATCCAGATCCACGGTGGTATCGGCTTCACATGGGAGCACCACGCGCACCTCTATTTCAAGCGCGCCAAGAGTTCAGAGTTGTTCCTCGGTGACCCTTCGTATCATCGAGAATTGCTGGCCCAACGTCTGGGTATCTAGTTCCCGGTGCTCGACCATGAACAACTAGGTAGCGGGACCTCGCTGCTCGACCTGCGGATTGCGACCTCGGGTACGAGGCCGTCGGCTGAGCACATCTTGGTACTCGTGCACGGTCTGCCTCGTGCAATGGGAATGGGTCGACAAGCAGCGGGTCTGCTACCAGAGTTGGCCGAGCACCTCGCCAATGAGTCGGGATGGATCGTCGCAACCGGGACGCTCTCGGGCGTGGGCGGCAGCACCGGAACGTTCTCGGGCACGCAATGGCGACGCGACCTCACCCAGATACTTAACCGGATTGAAGAGGGTGAGCGACGGATCTCATTGGCAGGATTC
>JABBNY010000060.1 GCA_019352095.1 Acidobacteriota bacterium | reverse complement strand
TCATGTTCCACCAGTCAGGCGGGTGTTGCGATGGGTCGTCGCCTCGTGCTCTCTGACGTCGATGGCACCCTGATCACGCCGGACAAGACCCTGACGAAGAGCGCCATTCGCGCCGTTCACGAGTTGGGCGACGCGGGAATCATCTTCGCCATCACCAGTGCACGCCCGCCCCAGGGTCTGGCCATGTTCGTTGAGCCACTGCAACTCACGACACCACTCGGCGCCTTGAACGGTGCGCTCGTGGTGGATGGCGCGATGCGGGTCCTCGAAGAGCTGACGATCGACGCTGACATTACCGCGCCAATCATCGACGTCCTTCGCTCCCACGACCTGTCGGTGTGGGTCTACCAGGGCGCAGACTGGTTCGTCCTCGATGAAGATGGGCCGCACGTCCAACACGAAGCTCGTGGCTTGCACTACGCGCCAATGAAACGAGCTGACTTCAAAGGTATCGAGGCGGGGGTAACCAAGTTGGTCGGCGTCAGTGATGACAGCGAAGCCAGCGCTGCGGCAGCGGCGGTGTTGAACAAGCACTTTGACAAGAGCGTGTCCGCGACCCGCTCACAGAGCTACTTCCTCGACGTGACGCACCTAGACGCCAACAAGGGAAGCGTGGTTCGGTTCCTATCGAATGAATACGACGTAGCCCCCGACGATATTGTCACCATCGGTGACATGTTCAACGACGTGTCCATGTTCACAGAGTCGGGTTTCAGTATCGCCATGGGCAACGCCGACGACGGCGTCCAAAAGGCCGCCAGTGTGGTAACCAAGTCCAACGCCGACGAAGGCTTTGCCCACGCGGTCAACACATTCATACTCAACCGTTGACCAGACTCACGTGTCTCCTGCAACGACGTGACCCTCTTCAAAGTTCGACCGACCTGGTCCGGAGTACGTGCGAGTCGACTATCCCAAGAGATGCCCGAGGTTTGTGACCACCACGTCGGCGCCGTGCGTACGAAGTTGATCGGCGTAGTCGTGCGTCGCGGATGCGTCGTGGTGGTCAACACCAATGACGAGTCCGAAATTTCCCGCTCGCCCGGCCGCCACACCGGCGAGCGCGTCTTCGAGGACCACGGCGTGACCGGGTTCGACGACCAGCATTCGAGAGCCTTCAAGAAAACTGTCAGGCGCGGGTTTACCTCGAAGATGACGGTCCTTGACCGTGTGACCATCGACGATGGCGTCGAACAGTTGAAGGATGCCGGCTGACTGGAGGGCGGCCTTCGTGTTCTCACTGGCTGAGATGACGGCAACCTTGACCCCTCGGCGACGAAGTTCACTCACGAGTGGCACCACGCCCTCAAAGAGGGCCACCCCGTCTCGCTTCATCACCTCGAGCACCAAGTCGTTCTTGCGATTGCCCAGTCCCTCGACGCTTCTCGTGTCGGGACTGTCGTCGTCAGAGCCCTCGGGAAGCACGATGCCTCGTGACGCGAGAAAGTTACGTACACCGTCCTCACGAGGTTCTCCGTCGACATATTTCTCATAGTCGGCCTCGACGTCGAAGGGGACAAACGCCGTCCCAGTGGAGGCTGCGTCACGCTTGAGGAAATCGTCGAATGCCAGTTTCCAGGCCGCAGCATGGACCGCAGCCGTCTTGGTCAACACCCCATCCATGTCGAACAGCCACGCTTCGTACGCGCCAATGTCCACCGACGCACTCGTCGGTTGCTTCTCAGGAATACTCACGATGCCTCCTCATCTTCTCGCAACGTTGGCGGCTCTCGGTGCAGCGGTGCTCGGCCCTGGGGTTGCGTCGGTGTTGGGCCAGTCGCCCACTCGCCATCGAGCTCGCTCGCGGCGAACGACGTCGGACCGTTGGTTGTGGCGATGAACGACTGGTCGAAATGACTCATCTCGAGGTCATCGCCGCTCTTTAGGACGTACGTCGTCACGGTCGGTGTTCTCTCTACTCGTAGCCGTCGGCCCCGGAACACGAGGTTGATGGAAAGCCGAGTGATCCCCTCGGGCAGCCGAGGTGCGAACGACAAGGTCGAGTCTGACTCTCGCATCCCCCCGAGCCCGGCCACCAGGGCGATCCACGTGCCGGCGAGTGAGGCCAGATGCAATCCGTCACGGGTGTTGTGTTCGAGGTCCCTCAAGTCCATCAGCGCCGCTTCCGCGAGGTAGTCGTACGCCAAGCTCAGGTGGCCAACCTCCGCGGCGATCACCGACTGGCAACACGCCGAGAGGGAAGAATCTCGAACCGTGAGCCGCTCGTAGTAGTCAAAATTTCGAGCCTTTTCCTCGAAGGTGAAAGCGTCACTTCGTAGCAACATCGCGAGCACCAAGTCAGCCTGCTTCACCACTTGTTTGCGATAGAGCTGGAAGTAAGGGAAGTGCAGGAGCAACGGATAGTCCGCCTCGGTCGTCGCGTCGAAATCCCACAACTCATGGTCGGTGAAGCCTTCACTCTGGGCGTGAACGCCCAGGACGTGATCGAACGGCACCACCATCGCCGCAGCAGCGCGACGCCACTCTTCGACTTCGGCCGCGTCCACCTCGAGCGCATCGGCGATTTCACGATGACGCTCGACAAGATCACTCGCCGCGCGAAGATTCTGCTGCGCCATGAGGTTGGTGTAGATGTTGTTGTCAGCCACCGCGCTGTACTCATCGGGTCCGGTGACGCCATCAATGCGAAACCCGCCCAGCACATCAAAATGCCCCAGGGAACTCCAGAGTCTGGCCGTCTCGACCAACAGTTCGAGCCCCGCGTGCTTCTCGAATTCTTCATCGCGCGTGACGTACAGATATCTGATGACCGCGCCGGCGACGTCGGCGCCTACGTGGAACGCTGCCGTGCCCGCCGGCCAGTAGGCGGAGCACTCCGCACCGGTAATGGTCCGCCAGGGAAACGCTGCGCCGCGTAGGCCGATGCTGGTGGCGCGCTCTTTCGCCGCCGCAAGTGTGTCGTGACGCCAGTGAAGCGCCTGCTCGACCGCTTCGGGCATGGTGTAGCTGAGAACCGACAAGACAAAGGTCTCACTGTCCCAGAACGAGTGCCCGTCATAACCGTTACCCGTCAAGCCCTTGGCCGGTATCCCCCGCCGTTCGCTGCGCACGACCGCGGACAGCACGTGAAACAATGAAAATCGCAACGCCTGCTGGATCTCGTCATCGCCATCAACCTCAATATCCGCACGGTCCCAAAAATCATCGAGGAACGACGTCTGCGACGAGCGAAGGCCGTCCCAACCAGCGCCAAGCGCTGCATCGAGAGCCGCATCGACTTGATCGCGCAGTGCCTCCTTCGAGCGCTGCGCGGACCAACCGTACGCTACGTACTTGATGACACGAAGCCGTTCCCCCGGCTCGAGCGTTGCGGTGATGGTCACACGACCGAGATCATCGAAGCTCTCGCAACGAATACGCGTCGAGCCAGGTCCGTCGACCTCGTGATCCATTGCCGCCGCAACCCTCAAATTGCTGACGTTAGTACTGTGCACCAGTTCGCAGCGCAAATCCTCGTTCGCGCGAAACTCTGAATTCCATGGATCGTTGAGTACCGCGGAGACTCGTGGATCACCCGTTGCGGGCGGCGGTGCCTCATTCGCGACCAGTTCTGACTGGACGACGATGCGTACCTGCTGCTCGAGCGCTTCAACTTCGTAACAAATGGCGGCCACCGAGCGTTGAACGAGCGATACCAGACGAGTGGAGGTCACTCTGACTCGTCGATTGGACGGCGTCGACCACTCGAGTCGACGGTCGAGGACACCGGCTCGAAAGTCCAGTTTTCGTTCGTGCTCGTGAAGTTCACCGTATCGAACGTCGAACGGCTCGTCATCGACCAGAAGGCGAATCACCTTGCCGTCGATAACGTTCACCATCACCTGGTCCATCTCGGGGTACCCGTAACCGGCTTCGGCATACGGTAATGGTCGAAGTTCGTGCACGCCATTGAGATACGAGCCGGACAGACCGTACGGGTCACCTTCGTCAAGGTTGCCGCGCCACCCAATGTGGCCGTTCGACAGTGCGAAGAGTGATTCACTTTGCGCCAGCACGTTAAGGTCCAGCGCAGTCTCACGAAGGCACCACGGCTCAACGGCGTACGAAGGATGATCGATCATGTACGAACCAGGTCTGAAGAGACGCGAGCCACGCTAGGTCGCGTTGGACATTTACAATGAATTCCACAAGCACGTGGACAGGCCATAGGTCACTCCGATCCTCACACTGCAATGTCAGACCTCGATACCTTCACCCCACAAAATGAAACTGACGTGAAAGTCCGTGGCGATGTGCCCAACGGTCGAAACGACTTTCGGCCCCCAGGTAACGATTTGGATTTCAAGGACGAGGTTATCGGGCTCGCTCTGACTCCGAGCAAGTGCCGTTTCGATCTAGGAACGTCACGTGACCACATAGCTTCCCTTGGCCGTTCGAAAAGGCCTATGCGACGGCGCTCTCGCGAGCACGGAGCCGGTGTCGAACGCAAAGTCCTCCGAATTCACCAACGCAGACTCCTCGCGCGCAGCACCTGGTCGGTGCAGCACCGATCGTCGCTACGAGCGCTCGAGCATCGCACCAGCAAGAAGGGGGGCCTCAGCGATCGCTGAGGCCCCCCTTCTTGTCAATCACCTAGATCACAGCGCTGGGTGAACAGTGACCTCTGGTACATCTGGTTCGACATTCGAGAGGTTCAACTGCAACCACTCGTCGCGCCACAACTCGAGCAGACGTAGCACGAGCCCGCGCGTTGCATTGCGTCACCGCACTGGTAACACATTGGGGCGTCGCGCTGTTCGGAACGACTCACCGGGTTCGCCTGCGTAGTGGGGTTGGGCGTTACCTCAATGAGAGTTGGCTGCACGCTCACCCCAACGCTCGGGGTCGCTTGTTCGACGACCTCGGGCAAGGTTGGCTGTATACGCTCGCTCGTCGACAGCACACCCAATTCCTCGCGCTCAGTCGGGCTCAAGTAGTCGAGTGCCAAGCGTCGGAAGATGTAGTCAACAAGCGACGTCGAAATACGAAGGTCGGCGTCGTCAGTCATGCCCGAAGGCTCGAACTTCATGTTCACGTACTTGCGCACATACGTTGCGAGCGGCACACCGTGCTGCAGGCCAAGGCTGATCGAGATCGAGAAGGCGTCCATGATGCCCGCCAGTGTCGAACCCTGCTTGGACACCTTGATGAAGACCTCACCGGGACGACCGTCCTCGTACTCACCAACGGTGACGTAGCCTTCGCAGTCTGCAACGCGAAAGGCGAAGGTCGTTGATACGCGACGTCGCGGCAAACGCTCACGGACCGCACCGACGACCACGTGCGAGCCCTCGCTCTTGGCGAGGTCGAGTGCCGCTTCGAGCTTGGTGATCTTCGAGTACAACTCGGCCGCGACCGAGTCGGTGGCGGTCACCGACGACGATGATTCCTCGCCATCCTTCTTCGCCGTCGAGAGGGGCTGGCCCACCTTGCAGTTGTCGCGGTAGATCGCGACCGCTTTGACGCCGAGACGCCACGCATCCATGTGCAAGTTCTCGACGTCTTCGATGGTTGCGTCCTCGGGCATGTTCACCGTCTTGGAGATGGCGCCTGAGATGAACGGCTGGACTGCACCCATCATCTTCACGTGGCCCAAGTAGTGAATGGTGTTGTCACCCATCGAGCAGGCGAATACCGACATGTGCTCGGCCCGTAGCGCCGGAGCGCCAACGATGGACTTGTTCTCATCGATGTACGCAACGATCGTCGAGACCTCGTCTTCGTTGTAGCCGAGCTTGCGCAACGCACGCGGCACAGTCTGGTTGACGATTGACATGTTGCCACCGCCCACCAATTTCTTGAACTTCACGAGTCCGAGGTCCGGCTCGATGCCTGTCGTGTCACAGTCCATCAACAGCCCGATTGTGCCGGTCGGTGCCAGTACCGACGCTTGAGCATTGCGCACGCCGTGACGAACCCCCAAGTCGACCGCCTCCTCCCACGCACGCTGAGCGGCTTGGAGGATGTCACTCGGTGCCCTGGAGGCGTCGATCTCGTAGGAAGCGTCACGGTGCATTCGAAGCACGTTGATCATCGGTTCGGCATTCTCAGCAAAACCCTCGTGAGGTCCCATGCGACCTGCGGTGCGAGCGCTCGTGGCGTAGGCGTGTCCCGTCATCAAAGCGGTGATCGCCGCCGCCCACGCGCGTCCTTCGTCGGAGTCGTACGCGAGGCCCGAGGCCATGAGTAGCGCACCGAGGTTCGCGTAACCCAAGCCGAGCTGGCGGAACTTGCGCGAGTTCTCACCGATCTTCTCAGTCGGGTAATCGGCGGCGCCCACGATGATCTCTTGAGCGGTGAACAGCACCTCGATCGATGCCTTGAAGGCGTCAACGTCGAAACTTCCGTCTGAGCGCAGGTGCTTCATGAGGTTAAGACTCGCGAGGTTGCACGCCGAGTTGTCGATGTGCATGTACTCCGAGCAAGGGTTGGAGCCGTTGATGCGGCCAGTGTTAGACGACGTGTGCCACTTGTTGATGGTCGTGTCGAACTGCAGGCCCGGGTCCGCGCACTCCCACGCGGCACGCGCGATCTGACGCCACAGGTCTCGAGCTTTCACGGACTTGACCGTGCGGCCCCCGTGGCGCGCAGTCAGATTCCAGTTGCTGTCGGAAAGTACAGCGGTCATGAAGTCGTCCGAGATGCGCACCGAATTGTTTGCATTCTGGTACTGGATGGAGTGGATGTCCTTGCCGTCGAGGTCCATGTCGAAACCGGCGTCGCGAAGCACACGAGCCTTCTTCTCCTCATTGGCCTTGCACCAGACGAACTCCTCGACGTCTGGGTGGTCTGCGTCCAAGATGACCATCTTCGCCGCGCGACGAGTCTTGCCGCCCGACTTGATGGTGCCGGCGGACGCGTCAGCACCACGCATGAACGACACGGGGCCACTGGCGGTGCCACCGCCTTCGAGCATCTCAGCACTGGAGCGGATCTTTGACAGGTTGACTCCTGCACCCGACCCACCCTTGAAGATGATGCCCTCCTCGGTGTACCAGTTCAGGATCGAGCGCATGGAATCCTCGACCGCAAGTATGAAGCAGGCGCTGCCCTGCTGGGGGACGCCCTTCACTCCGATGTTGAACCACACCGGCGAGTTGAACGCTGCCTTTTGGGTGATCAGGAGGTGCTTCAGTTCCGCACGGAAGGTCTCGGTCTCCTCTTCATCCACGAAGTAGTCGCTGTCGACGCCCCAGGTAGTGATCGTGTCGACGATGCGGTCGACGACCTGCTTCAGACTCGTCTCGCGCTCGGGGGTGTTCAGGGTGCCACGAAAGTACTTCTGGGCGAGGATGTTCGTTGCGTTAAACGACCACGACGCGGGCACCTCCACGTTCAACTGCTCAAAGGCGACCGAGCCGTCTCGAAAGTTAGAGATTCGTGCGTCTCGACGATCCCAGACGACTTCGTCGTACGGATGACGGTCTTCTGTCGTGAAGAACCTGCGGAGTCCAATTCCTAGTCGCTGTGGTGCGATCGCCATATCATTCTCTCTTTTCTACCCAGTTCCGACACTTCGAATATGCGTCCAGCGTCGCCGGGTCGGAGTGTCAAGGCTAGTGCCTTTGAGCTCCCTAACCACTACATATAGTGGCTAGACCAAAGTTCAACGCAAGATGCTGTGTTATTACAGCACTGTAATTACATGGCGTCAACTCTTCTCGACTCATTTCAAAAGAATTCTCTTACCCGAAACGTTTGACGCGGAAAACTCCCTAAAACTCACTAGCCTCGGCCGGATGGACCTCATTCTCGCCCTCGACGCCGGGACGACGGGGGTGAGGACCCTGGCCTTTGACGAGGGGGCCCGGGTCCTCGACAGTTCGTATCGCGAACTGACCCAGTACTTCCCCCTCCCCGGCTGGGTCGAGCACGATGCCGCAGAGATCGCGGACCTGGCCGTAGCGACACTGCGCGACGTAGCGACCTGGGCCCGCGAATCCGGTCATCGAGTGGTGGGCATCGGCATCACCAACCAGCGAGAGACAACGGTCGCGTTCGATCGAGAAACGGGCCACCTCGGTCATCGTGCCATCGTCTGGCAGGACCGACGCACCACAGAATCGTGTCAGCGGCTCAGCGAGCAAGGGCACAGTGACATTGTTCGATCACACACGGGCCTCGTGCTCGACTCGTACTTCTCAGCCACCAAGATGCAGTGGCTGCTCGATCACGGCGCGCTCGACGGCGCGCTAGCGCCGAGCCTCGCGACTATCGACACCTGGCTCGTATGGTGGTTGAGCGGTGGGATCGACGGTGGGGTCTACTGTACAGAACCGTCAAACGCATCGCGCACGATGCTCATGGATCTTGACACCCTGGATTGGTCCCCCGCCATGACCAGTCTGTTCGCCATCCCACTCGACACGCTCGCAGACATTCGACCTTCAACCACCACCTTCGCCACCATCAGCGCCGACATCGTTCCCGAACTCGCCGGCGTACCCATCACCGGTGTCCTCGGTGACCAACAAGCTGCTCTCTTCGGCCAGGCGTGTTTCGAGACGGGCATGGTGAAGGCCACCTACGGCACGGGGGCATTCGTGCTGGCCAACGCTGGCGAGAGTTCGCCGGGCATCTTTGACGGTCTCATCACGACCGTCGCGTGGGACCTTGGGGCCTTCGGTCCCGCCACCTACGCAATCGAGGGCTCGGCGTTCGTTGCGGGCGCCGCGGTGCAGTGGCTGCGTGACGAACTGGGTTTCATCGAGCATTCCGAGGACCTCGAGGCACTTGCGTTGAGCGCGCTCGACAGTGGTGGCGTCAATTTCGTTCCTGCCTTCACCGGACTCGGCTCGCCATTCTGGCGAGGCGACGCTCGAGGATCCATCACTGGATTGTCGCGCGGTGCGGGTCGCGCGCAGATTGCGCGCGCGCTGGTCGAGTCGCTCGGCTATCAAGTACGCGCCATGACCGACGCCTTTCGAGCGAGCGGTGTTGGACTGCGTGAGATTCGCGCCGACGGAGGCGCCGCGTCGATGGACCTGCTCATGCAGTTGCAAGCGACTAATTCACGCCTCGACGTTCGAAGAAGCGCCACCCTTGAGGCGACCGCTCGAGGTGTCGCAACCGTGGCGGGTCTGGAGATCGGCGTGTGGCACTCACTCGAACAACTCGGTGAGCTTTGGGCGTCGGATCACCATTTCACGCCGAGCGATCCGGTGGCGGTGGATGCGGGTTACGCGGCGTGGTTGCGCGCGCTCGCTCGCGCCTAGCACTAAGTTGCACGTGAGGGGGGTCATGGAACAGTTCACATCGCACGTCATCAGAGAAGGCTTGTCATTCGGCGAAGGACCTCGTTGGCACGATGGTCGACTCTGGTTCTCCGATTTCTATCGTCACGGCGTCTTTTCAATTGACCCGCACGGCCACGATGAACGCCTCGAGCATACGGTGCCCGGCCAGCCGTCGGGGCTCGGGTGGCTCGCCAACGGCGACCTGCTCTGCGTCTCAGCGACCGATCACCGGGTGCTGCGATTCTCGAAGGGAAATGAAACCACCTTTGCCGACATAGGTGCCTACTGCGGCTTCTGGGCCAACGACATGGTCGTGTCATCGACGGGCTTCACCTACGTGGGAAATTTTGGGTTCGACCTCGATACCCTGCTGCGCGAGGTCGGTGCGCAGGGTCTACTCAGTTCGCCTCCCCCTACGACCAACGTGGTCGTGCTGGACCCCGATGGAAACGTGATCCAGGTGGTCCCCGACATGGCATTCCCCAATGGCAGCGTGATCACCCCTGACGGGTCCACCCTGATCGTCGGCGAAACAATGGCGTTTCGTCTGAGTGCCTTTGACATACACAGCGACGGCACCCTCAGTAATCGGCGCGTATGGGCACAACTCGACTTCGTGGCCACAGACGGAATGTGCCTCGATGCCGATGGTCAGATCTGGCTCGCGAACGCGCTCACGAACCGTTGTCTTCGAGTGCGAGAGGGCGGCGAGATCACGGGCGAAGTGGAGACGACTCAAACCGCCTTCGCCTGCATGCTCGGCGGCGAGGACCGCACCACGCTCTACATCATGAGTGCCCCGACGAGTGACCGCTTCAAGATCGCGGACCAGACCTTGGGACGCATAGAGGTCGCACAGGTGACAACGCCGGGTGTCGGACTGCCCTAGGTCGCTCTGCAATGTCTCACGAACTCACACACGATCAAGGATACAACGAGGTCGAACGCATCGCTGCTGAAGCGTATCTGTACTTCTATCCATTGGTGCTGATGGAGATAACGCGTCGGGTCAGCACCAATTCGTCGTATTCGACAACGTCACCGCGTGGGCCGATGGGCGCGCTCGTGCATTCGCGCGCCTACCCGACTGCGCAGTTCAAGACTGTTGTTCGTCCAAACTTCGACACGTTGTACTCGAGCGCGTGGCTCGACGTCAGTGACGAACCCTACGTGATCTCGCTGCCCGCCGTCGACGACCGTTTCTTCATGTTCCCTCTCTATGACATGTGGACCGAGATTTTCGCGTCACCAGGTACGCGCACCCACGGGTCTGGCCCGATGGACTTCGCGCTGTGCGCGAGCGACTGGCGAGGTACGTTGCCATCCGGTCTCGCACGCATCACTGCACCGACACCGACCGTGTGGATCATCGGACGACTCGAGACCCGTGGCGCCGACGACTACTCGAACGTGCACAAACTTCAAAATCAAATGCTCGTCGCGCCGCTGTCGCGCTGGCCGCACTTCGAGGCGCCCGCGTTCATTCGCGATGAAAGTATCGACATGAAGACGCCACCGATGTTCCAGGTGGAGAACTTGAGCGCCCGCGACTTCTTCTTGCTTGCGAGCAATCTCGTCACGACCCACCCACCCCACGCCACTGATTGGTCGATGATCACTCTCATGGCTCGCACCGGTCTTCGAATCGGCGAGCTGTTCGATGTGCAACAGTGCGACGAATCAACACGCCTGGCCTACGAAGCCGCGCCGGCGGTCGCGCGCGAGATGATGCGTCGGCGATTCTCAACGATTGCACCACTCGTGAACGGATGGTCATCGATCACGGACATGGGCGTGTGGGGCAACAGCTACCTCAAACGCGCCATGATCGCACGAAGCGGCCTGGGCGCCAACCCCCCTGAAGAGTCGATCTACCCGAACCTCCAGCGTGACGACACCGGTCAACCCCTGCACGGCGCATCGAGCTATCTTGTGCGCTTCGAAGCGGATCAGCTCCCTCCGGTCGACGCGTTCTGGTCGATCACCATCTACGACGAACACGGTTACCAGGTCGCGAACGAACTCGACCGATTCGCCCTCGGGGATCGTGACGAGCTTGACTACGGCACTGACGGTTCGCTCGAAGTTGTCCTCAGCCACCACGTCCCTCACGAGCACTCAGTGCGTAATTGGCTACCGGTACCCGAGGCACCCTTCGCGGTTACGATGCGGCTCTACCTGCCGCGCGACGCGGCATTACACGGCTCGTGGCGTGCGCCGTTGGTACGTCGTCTCGCCTAGATCTACGTCCTAGACGAACTTCGTGAGTGCCTTACGCAGGTTGCGAATAGCTTGATGCGTTCTCATCTCGTTCTCGATGAGCGCGAAACGCACGTGCCCGTCGCCTCCCTCGCCAAATCCGACGCCGGGACTCGTCGCCACATCGGCCCGCTCGATGAGGAATTTGGAGAATTCAAGTGACCCCATTTCACGATATGGTTCGGGAATCGGCGCCCAGATGAACATTGAGCCCTTGGGAGGCGTAACCGTCCAACTGATGCGATTGAGTCCTTCAACGAGCAGGTCGCGGCGGGTCTGATAGATCTCTCGAAGCTGATCGGGGTAGTCCACTGCCTCATTCATGGCAACGATCGCGGCAATCTGTACGGGCTGAAAGGTTCCGTAGTCGAGGTAGCTCTTGAGCTTGGTGAGGGCGGCCACGATCTCGGCATTCCCGACGAGGAATCCCACTCGCCAGCCCGCCATCGAGAACGACTTGGTGAGGGTGTAGAGCTCGACGCAGCACTCCTTCGCACGCGGTACCTGCAGGATCGACGGTGGCTGGTACCCGTCGAAACCGAGGTCGGCGTAGGCGAAGTCGTGACAGACAATGATGTCGTGCGACAGCGCGAAATCGACCAAGCGCTCCATGAACGACAAGTCCACGCAGGCACTGGTCGGATTGTGCGGGAACGAGCAGATGATCACGCGCGGTTTCACTTGGGCCTGCTCCCACGCGCGAACGAGCCCTTCGAAGAAGTCATCACCGGGATTCGTCGTCGTGGTACCGGGGTCGTGCATTGGCACGGTGATGACCGTCGCCCCAGCGAATCCAGGACCCGCGAGATGGATCGGGTAACTCGGGCTCGGCACGATGGCAGAGTCACCAGGCCCAAGGAGCACCCACATCAAATGGGTGAGACCCTCCTTGGCCCCGATCGTTGTCACGACTTCGGTATCGGGATCAAGGTCCACATCAAAGAGTTTCTTGTAGCGCGTTGCCATGGCGAGACGAAGGTTGGGGATGCCACGACTGGCGCTGTAGCGATGGTTCTTCGGGTTGTGGGCGGCCTCGGCGAGCTTCTCTACCGCGATCGCGGGACTAGGCAGATCGGGATTTCCAAAACCGAAATCAACGATGTCGCGTCCGGCGCTTCGCGCGTCAGCCTTCAAACCATTGATCTGAGCGAACACGTACGGTGGCAACCCATTGATTCGACGAAATTCCATCACGGAAACTTACTACTCAGCGCGCGTCGCGCCACGCCCTCAAGCGAGCGATCTCGACCTGGGGGCTGAAGATGGCCCACGTCGCGTGCGCCTCGTACAGGGCGTCGAGGGTCCCAAAGAGGTCGTCGGGTACGGGACCCGCCCAGTTGGCGGGGCCAGATTCGCTCAACTGCGCTACCCGCATGGGTGTTGCATCCCAGACGTTGATCTCAACTCCGAGCTCACGCGCGAGTGCGTTCGTCGCCTCGGCACCCGCGCCGATCCACACGGGCATCCTCGCTCGAAGTGCCGTCGCGGTCTCTCGGAGCAGACCTCGACGCTCGTCAGCGTCTTGAAACCCGAGTCCGTAGGCGATGTTCTCTTGGGCCGAGAGTCGATCACCCGTGCCCAGGGCCGCAATCACCCGGCCCGGCGCCCACGACGCCAGTGTCTCAAACTCTTCGATGAGATGTTTGCTCGACACGAGTCCCACTCGAGCCACCAATGGCCCGACCCACAAGTGCTCGTGGCGCCGTGCCACACTGGCGAGCAACGGAAACGGGGCCAGCGACGGCCGCTGCGGCGAGCCCATTGGCCAGAGGTGGTCGTAGGCGAAGACGCCGTCCACGCCCGAATCGGCCGCCTCGCGGGCGAACTCGAGTGCGTCGCGTGCTCCCTCTCGAAAGGTGGGGAGCAGAACGCCGAGCTTCACGAATTTCGCTCGAACGCTACGAGTGCCGCGCCCATGGCGCCCGAGCGGGGGCCGAACATCGAAGTGGTCACCGTAATTGTGGGCCGCGCGTCATAGCCTTCGACGAGGTCGACCAGATATTCGCGCGCGAACGGCAAGACTAGGTCCGAGGCACTTGAGAGACCTCCCCCGATGACGAAGTGCCCGCAGTCGAGTATCGCCGCGAGGTTCGAAAGACCGAGGGCCAACCACCAACCAACCTCGCGCACGAGCGTGAGCGCCTCTTCGAGGCCTTCTGCGGCCGCAGCCGTCACGTCCTCAGCGGTGACGTCTTCAGGGTTCCCACGCCGGCTCACGAGGGTCGCCAAGCGGCCCGCCAACGCGGCCTCGCGCGTCAGGCGGCCGAGACCGCCGCCATGCCGATATGCCCGGCCGCCGGTTCCAGCAGCGTCGC
>JABBNY010000059.1 GCA_019352095.1 Acidobacteriota bacterium | reverse complement strand
CATCAAATCAAGTCCGACGCGAAGCACCATACCCGCGCCGATCACGACGACCAACGAAGTACCCGCGAAGCCCAGAAGGCGACATTACGGAGCACGAGTGAACAGTTGCGACGTGACAGTCAAAATCTGCGCGACGTCGCGCAACAGGCGAAGAAGGATGCATTGTCTGCACGCCAGCAACTTCGCGATGAACTTCGCCAGCAGCGAAAGGGCGCCGGTCCGCGCTCAACACAGTAGAAACCCGTGGGCGTCCGGCGAACGTTACGTCGCCGGGACATTGAAATTCCCTGTCCATAAGTCTTTTCTTCCAATTAACCCTATGCAAAGATGTCGAAATGGTTCTGGCCGATAGCACTCCAGCGCGAACGGCGCACGCCGGGTGACGCGCATCTCCATGCGACGAACTGAGCGACGCAAGCGTCACGTCGCCCGTGCAAGTCGCGTTGCGACGTTGCGCGCTTTCAACGTCTCGCCGTTTCGCGGGAGAGAACGCATAAATCCGGGCGGTAGCGGTGGCTGAGCGCGACGTCGTACCTCGCACGCCACCCGCACTGGAGTTGAAGGGCGTACGTAAAGACTTCGGTGACGTGCACGCCGTGCGCGGGATCGACCTTCGTATCGAACCCGGAGAGATCGTCGCATTCCTCGGCCCCAACGGCGCCGGCAAGACGACGACAATCGACATGATGCTCGGACTCTCGGTGCCCAGCGCTGGCACCGTTAGCGTGTACGGTCGAACGCCCCTTGACGCGGTGCGCTTGGGACTCGTCTCGGCGGTCATGCAGAGTGGTGGTCTCCTCAAGGACCTCACTGTCGCCGAAACCGTTGAGTACACCGCCCACCTGTTCACGGGTGCGCGTCCGGTCGATGAGGTGATGGAACGCGCCGGCATCTCCTTGATCGCGGACCGACTGGTCGCCAAGTGCTCGGGCGGCGAGCAGCAGCGTCTTCGATTCGCGATGGCGCTTCTCCCCGATCCTGACCTCTTACTGCTCGACGAGCCGACCCAGGGCATGGACGTCGAAGGCCGGCGGGCCTTTTGGAAGGCCATTCGACACGATGCGCAAGCGGGCCGCACCATTGTCTTTGCGACGCACTATCTCGACGAGGCCGACGCCTACGCCGACCGCGTCGTGCTGATACGTGAAGGTGAGATTGTCGCCGACGGGTCAGCCGCCGAGGTGAAGGCCCTGGCGTCTGGGCGTGCAGTGCGCGCAACACTTTTCGGCGCTGATCAGGCAACGCTGCGCGCACTACCCGGCGTGGACCACGTTGAGGTGCACGCGAACAGCATTCTTCTTCACTGTGCAGACAGCGACGCAGTAGCGCGCTATCTCTTGACCCAGACCAACGCTAAGGACATCGAGATCACCGCGCGCGCGCTCGAGGACGCCTTCGTCGCCCTCACTGGTTCTCACGCTCGAGACGAGAGCGTTCAAAGCAACGCAGACGAGGTACTGCGATGAGCACGTCGCCCGTGACAGCACGACTCGATCGGGGAGTACCTCGATTCGGTGGCTTCAAACTGGCCATTGTTCGATTGGAGATCCGTCGCCAACTGCGAAACCGTCGTACGGTGTTCTTTACCGTAGCGTTTCCGGTGTTCTTCTTTCTGATCTTCGGGCTCAACAATGCATACGCATCAGACCCAATCGGACGAGGCAACGAATCGGCCTTCATCATGATCTCTATGGCGCTCTACGGTACGGTACTCGCTACCTCGAACGGTGGAGCAACGGTGTCGGTAGAACGACTGTCGGGCTGGAGTCGTCAACTACGAATCACCCCGCTGCAGCCTTCGGCGTATATCGCGATAAAGATGGCGACCTCGCTGGTGCTCGGTCTGGTGGCGATTCTGTCGGTGTACATCGTCGCAGCGTTCACACACAAGCCGTCGATGCCGTTGGGCCTGTGGTTCGCGACAGGTGCGGCGATCTGGATCGGATCGTTGCTGTTCACCGCGTTCGGACTCTTCATTGGCTACCTGTTGCCGTCGGAGAACGTGATGCAGCTCATCGGCTTCGCGTTGATGTTGTTCTCATTCGGCGGAGGTCTGTTCATACCGCTCAGTCAGTTCTCGCACCCGCTGCGCGTCCTGGCGACCTACACCCCGCTCTATGGCCTCAACCAACTCGTCCACTACCCCCTCGTGCAAGGATCGTTCAACTGGTCGTGGCTTTCGAACTTGGTGTCCTGGTTGATCATCTTTACCGTCGGCGCCACGTGGCGCTTCAAACGCGACACGGCTCGCGTCTAAATTCTCAGCTCAGGCGAGATGGACAGACATCTCGGTGGCTTCGTGCCTAGGAGTGTCCGAGCGTCGCGAGGAGATCGATGATCTCTGTCGTCGTACCGGTCTCGGCGAGTCGTGGAAAGATCCGCTCGACGCTGTTGTGATGCGCGTCACTATCGCGATCGGTGAGCGCATCACGAGCAATGGTCACGTTGAATCCGAGTTCGTACGCTTGTCGAGCCGTTGACTCCACGCCGATGCTCGTGGCGACCCCACACAGCACGACATTGGTGACGCCGCGTTCGCGCAACGTCGCTTCGAGGGCGGTGCCGGTGAACGCACCCCACGTTGATTTTGAGATCAGGATGTCCTCGGGCTGCTGGCCAAGTTCGGGTACCAACTCGCTCCAATCGCTCGGGCGTTGCGCACTTGGAGGCGTCTGCTCAGTTCGTCCCGGCGCGCCACCCACGACGTTCACGAGCACGACCGTAAGTTGCCGATCGCGAAAGGCCGTGGCGAGCGCGCTCGCGCGCTCCAGCACCTCGCCCATCGGATGCACCGTCGCGAGCTGGGTGATGCCCTTTTGTAGATCGATGACGACGAGTGCGACGTGTGGATCAAGTGTTGTGATGGTCATGATGTCCTCCAATGGGTGTGATGAGTGGTGCTTAATCGTCTACGACGAGGGTCTGGATGCGATTGTCGTCGTGGACGTACTTGGCCCCCCTCGACCACGACGCCCCCGCCGCGATCACGAGCACGATGACACCAAAGACGAACGCCGAGGTGAGCCCGGAGTGAAACGGTGCCGCGATCAAGTGGGGGAAGTACGAGTGGCCAATGAGGTCAGTGCGATTCGCGGGTGTGAGGTGACCAAGCACCTTCGCACCGACGAGCGACTTGATGGGGTTGTAGCCGAGGAATGCGGCGAACAAAATCGACACCGGTGGCAGACTGCCGATCCTGTGGGCGACGCTGGTGGGTACGCCGTGCGCGATCAGTCCGTGGGTGAGCGTGACCGACAGAGCGCTCGACAGTCCCACGATCATCAGCGTGAAGAAGATGCCGATCGAGAGCACTTGCGCGGAACTCTGGAACGTCGCGTTCATGCCGCCGCCCGCGCCGCGGTCCCGGGCCGGAAGGCTGTTCATAATCGCGGCGCGATTGGGCGACGCGAACGCGCCCATGGCGATGCCAAAGACGAGCAGGATCGCGGCGAAACCCCCGTAGGCGAAGTTCACCGGCAGCATCATGAGCAGCACGAACGCCACCGCGGCGCCGAGCATGCCACCCGTCGCCAAGTACCGAGCGCCGAATCGATCCGACAAGTAGCCCGACAACGGCCCCGCGATCAAGAACCCGAGGGTGAGCGGCAGCATCAAGATACCCGCCCACAGGGGCGTTCGAGCGAAGCTGTACCCGTGTAACGGCAACCAGATCCCCTGCAACCAGATGATGAGGATGAACATCAACCCGCCGCGCCCCACGCCCGCGAGGAACGTTGCGAGGGTGCCGAACGTGAAGGCCTTGATTTTGAAGAGCGGGAGTCGAAACATCGGGTCGGTCGCCCTCGACTCGATGTAGAGGAACGCAACGAGCATCGCGGCGCCCACGCCGAGCTCCACCAGCACCGGCACGCTCGTCCACCCCATGGTCTTACCGTTGGCGGGCTCGATGCCATAGGTGATGCCGATCATCACGAGGATCAGTCCGACACCGAAAGTGACGTTCCCCGCCCAGTCGATCTTCGCCGCGTGTCGTTCGCCGAGCTCTTTGAGGTTGATGTAGGACCAGATGGTGCCCAACAGTCCAAAGGGCACCGACACGAGGAAGACGAAACGCCAATTGATGGCCCCGAGTACACCGCCCAGGATGAGGCCGATGAACGAACCACTGATGCCGGCGATGTTGTTGATGCCGAGCGCCAGACCGCGCTGGGTAGCAGGAAAGGCGTCGGTGAGGATCGCGGCGGCGTTGGCGATGAGGAACGCTGCGCCGACGCCTTGCAGGAGCCTTCCAATGATCAGCCACAGCGCGCCTGGCTGGCCGGTGAGTGGGTCGAGCGTGAGCACGAGCGACGACGCCGTATAGATCACGAAGCCGTACATCTTGACGCGCCCGTACATGTCGCCCAGTCGACCCAGGCTCACGACGAGCACGCTACTGATAATGAGAAAGCCGAGGATCATCCACAGCAAATAGAAACTGTTGCCCGGGGCGAGCGGATTGAGCTTCACGCCGCGAAAGATGTCGGGCATGGCGATGAGCATGATCGACGAGTCGATGGTCGCGAGCAACACCCCGATCGTGGTGTTGGTGAGGACCAACCACTTGTAACGAGGAGACACCTCGAGCGGGTTCACGATGGTGTCGACGCTCACGAGTCGGTGATGCGGACAATGATCGTCGACGCGGCGGCGAGGGTCTGGCGCTCTTCATTCGTCAATGCCTCGAGCTGAAGGTTCAACCACTGATTGCGCCGTCGACGCGTCTCGTCAATGAGTGCCACTCCCCTGGCGGTCGCGGCGATGATGACCTTTCGTCCGTCACTTGGATCGCTCGTTCGCGCGAGCAGTCCCGACTCCTCGAGCCAGTTCACGGTCTGATTCATGGAGGGCGGTTTCACGTGCTCATGGTCGCTCAGTTCTCGAAGAGTACGTGGACCCTCGCTCACGAGCAGTTTGAGTACCGATCGGTGTGAATCGCCCATCGGATCACCACCGCGTTCGGCTCGAAGGCGTCGATAGAGCCGAGCGACCGCGTCGGTGAAGGTCGCGGTCAACTCCTCCACGATGCTCTCGCGGTTCGCGTCGCGATCACCTGAAACCGGGATTTCGACTGATTTCAATGCCGCTCCACAATCACTTAGGCTACCTAATTAGTATACCTAACTATATTACCCGTCTCGATGCTCATGGCCAGTTCGTCGTTCGCCCCGCTACGGTCAGATATTGAAGAGAGAACTGGGACTAGCCTTGTCAACACACGTCAACTTCGCGCACTGAGGGGGATCATGGCTCTTCGTCGCTCCGCGTATCGCTACTACGAACACCGCCTGGCGAATGCATTGCCGAAGGAGGGACTACCCCGTCACATCGGCGTCATCCTCGACGGCCATCGTCGATTCGCGCGAGAAGTCACTGATGGCGAGTACCAAAAGAGTTACGAAGTCGGCATGGCCAAGTTGGAGGAGCTCCTCCAGTGGTGCGCGGAGTTGGAGATCAAAGCCGTGACGGCCTGGGTGCTCTCGACTGAGAACCTGCGTCGACCCGCCGCAGAACTCGATCCCTATTTCTTAGTCCTCACCGACCTCTTCAACCGACTCCCCCAGTTGGCCACCCGCCTCCACTTCTCTCTTTCCGTGAGCGGGAGCCTCGACCTGTTGCCCCCCGAGTTGGCGCTGGCAGCCAAACGAGCCGTCGACGAGGTCGCGCAGATCGCCGACCCCCAGATGGACGTGAATATCGCACTGTGTTACGGGGGCCGCCAGGAAGTCGTCGACGCGTGTCGCTCTCTCGTCACGGACTTGGTCGAGGGCGGCGTCGCCCCGGACGAACTCGCTGAGTCCATTGACGCCGAGGGGCTGGCTCGCAACCTCTACGCCGCGGACCTCCCCGACATCGACCTCGTCATTCGAACTAGTGGCGAGTCGCGACTCTCGGGCTTTTTGCTGTGGCAATCGGCGTTCGCCGAGTTCGCGTTCGTCGACCCCTACTGGCCCGCGTTTCGACGGGTAGACCTGCTTCGCGCGCTGCGCGACTTCACCCGCCGCGAGCGTCGCTTCGGGGCCTAGCATTCGGCTATGAACATCATTGTGACGTCCCTCAAGGGCGGCGTCGGAAAATCAACAACATCCATCTATCTGAGCGCGGCCGCAGTCGAGCGCGGATACGATCCCGTCATCTTGATCGACGCCGATCCCCAGGCGTCCTCTGCGGAGTGGCTCGAGCTGTGGCCGATCGATGACATCGAAGTCATCGAAGCACCTTCAGAGAGGACTGCGACACGAGCGCTCCAGCGCGTCGATGGTCTCGCCATTGTCGACACACCACCTGGCAACGAACGAATCACCCAGGCCCTGGTGTCGCTCGCTGACGCGGTGGTGATCCCCACACGCGCCGGTGGTGTTGAATATTCGAGGGTCGCCGCCACCCTTGAACTCATTCCTCCCTCAGTCGCACGCGGTGTCGTGATTTGTGCCGCGCGACTCGGCACGAACGACCTTGACGCCGCACTCGAGTGGTGGAAGGACCAGAAGGTACCAGTGTGGGGCGTCATCCCCGAGCGCGTGAGCATCGCCTCAGGTCCCGAGGCGCGACTGAGTCGAGAAGGACTGAACGCCTACGACGCGGTCCTCGCGAAGGCGCTGCGCGTTCGACGCTGACAACGAGCACGCGACCGGCTCGAGCGATCCGATGACCTCGTCAGTCTGAGGTGCGCGTCGTCGCTATCGTCTGGCCGTCGATGGCCTTTCGCAAGAGGTGCGCGAGCGTCGCTCGTTCTTCGTGACTGAGCGCGCCGAGAATCTCGTCTTCGAGGCTCTGCTGGGCTTGCTCGGCTTGGTGCAAGGCGTCTCGACCTTCGTCGGTCATCGACACGATGTGACGCCGCCGATCAGTGGGGTCGCGACGACGTTCCACCAGATCCTCGGATTCGAGTTCGTTGAGCAACAAGACGCAGTAGTTCGCATCGATGCACAGTCCGTCACTGAGGGTCTGCTGGGTCGTCTCGTCGTAATCGCGAAGGAACGACAAGGCTGCCAATTGCTTCAGGGTTTGGCCAAGGAGTTCAGGTGTGCTTCTGCGATTCACGAGTCGTGACAATTGCGTGAGCAGCAGAATCGGTCCAGTGGACAAATTTTCATCCATCGGAAGTAATGGTAGTGACTCCGAGATATTCATGATATAGTGATTATACGACATTCTCGATGATACTGCTTCACAGATAGTCGTTCCACTCCTCATATAAGAAGGCTTCCCCCATGCAAAATACTTATACCTCTTCATCAGGTATTACCGAAAGGCGGCGCTGGGTCGCGCTCGTCGTTGTCTGCCTCGCCATGCTAATGAACGCATTGGACTCTTCAATCGTCAACGTCGCCCTGCCCTCGATCCAGAAGAGCCTGCACTTCTCACAATCCAATCTCACGTGGGTGGTCGACGCGTACCTCATCGCCTTTGGGAGTTTTCTGCTCCTCGCGGGACGCCTGGGTGACCTGCTCGGTCGAAAGAAAGTGTTCCTCAGTGGCGTCGCACTCTTCACCGCCTCGTCGCTCGTGTGTGCTCTGGCCCAGAGTCAAGGGATGCTTATCGCCGCGCGATTCTTCCAGGGTCTCGGTGGCGCCGTCTCGACGTCGGTGATCGTCGCGATCATCGTCACTGAGTTCTCCGGTGCCGCGGAGCGCGCCAAGGCCATGAGTGCGTACATGTTCGTCGCGGTCGGTGGTGGATCGATTGGTCTCTTGGTGGGTGGCGTGCTCACCCAAGCCGTCAACTGGCACTGGATCTTCGTGATCAACGTGCCAATCGGCCTCTTGACCCTGCTGCTCGGTTCGATCCTCATCACCGAGAACGAAGGGTTGGGCGTTCGCGAGGGCATCGACATCGTTGGCTCGCTGCTCATGACCGTGTCACTGGTCACGGGCATCTACGCCATTGTGAAGGCGTCGAACTACGGATGGACCTCGACGCACACGTTGGGTTTCGCCGGCATCGCCGTCGCTCTCATGATCGGCTTCGCCGTCGTCGAGTCTCGTGTCGCCAAGCCCATCATGCCACTGCGGATCCTCAAGCTTCGCAGTCTCAGTACGTCAAGTGTCGTACGCGGGTTGACCTTCTCGGCGATGTTCGCCGTCTTCTTCTTCGGCGCGCTCTACCTCGAACGCGTCCTCGGGTACGGACCACTGAAGACCGGCATCGCGTTCTTGCCCATGACCCTCGTCATGGCCGCCATGTCGCTCGGTCTGACGAGTCGTCTCCTGCTGCGCTTTGGCCCCATGAAGCTCCTCATCCCGGGCATGTCAGCGGTCGTCGTCGGGCTCTTGATGCTGACCTCGATGGGCGAGCACGCCCAGTACCTGACGTCGATCCTTCCGGCATTCATCCTGCTCGGCGCCGGCATGAGCGTGTCAGCCGTGCCGCTACTCACCATTGCCATGGCCGACGTGCCTAAGGCCGACGCCGGCCTCGCCTCGGGAATCGTCAACGTATCGATGTGGCTCGCGTCCTCAGCGGCGCTGGCCGTCTTTGGTACTCTCGCCGCCAGTCGGTCCACGTCACTGGTAGCCCAGGGGCAAAGCGCGGTCACGTCACTCGCGGCGGGCTATCGAGAGACGTTCCTCATCGGTGCGGTGCTCGCGCTGCTCGGCCTACTCGTAACCGCGATCGTCTTGTGGTCACCCGCGAAGGAAGTCGTGCGTGCGCAGTCGAACTCGCTCGACAGCGCGGGTGAGCTTGAAGCGCTCGAGGTCATGGCCGGCGAGTTCTGATCGTACAGTGACGCGTACGTCCACGGACGTGCGCGTCACTTGTCTCGGATTCACCCAGGGCACCGGCCGGCCACTCCTGACACCCCGCAGTCGGTGTCAGGAGATCAACGCGGAGTGCGATGCTATTTCAGGTAGCCGTGTCGACGAAGGAACTTCTGCAATGCGGCAACGAAGCGGTGCCCACTCGGCTCTTCGGGGCTGATCGCACTGTTGAGGTGTCCAGCGGCGGCCTGGCTCGAGAGGAACTGGTTCACGACCGAGTAGTGACCGAGCATGTCCTCGTCCGCCGCCCACGCCGCGGCGAGTCCAACGGTGTCTTGATAGTGACCCCGCGCTGAAGAATTGAACGCGTGGCGCCACATTGTCGCGTCGCGCGCAATGAGTTTCGGGAAGCTGCGCGTCACGTCGTGGAACTCACCGTGTGAGACGCTCAAGATCTCGATGGGCATGCCCGACGCCGCGTAGTCCGTGAAGGCGTACGCGAAGGAGGAATCCGCGCTCAAGAAGACGGGACTTCCCCCCGGGCCCAGCGCGACGACGCGAACGCCCGGATCACCGAAGTCGTACTCGATCTTTGAAAACGTTCGAGTTCGTGCGTTGGGTGAGAATACCTGCTCGATCGAGCAACAGTGGGCGCCGCCACTGTAGAGACCGAGTATCACCGACGCCGGTGCACTCGGTTGCAGATGCGCAACGTGCACAACGGTGCTGTGCCCGGTGAGCTGTAACGGCCAGCATCGAGAACCGCACCAGCGCGAATAGACCGGTCGGTCGTAGAGGACCTTGCCGGACTCGCTGATCACGAGACGGGCGTTCTTCGCTTGGGGAAAGTGGCCGCTGTACGAGAAGGTGGCGCGCAGACCGCCTGAATTGGCCGTGAACGATGCGGCGCCCGCCGTCGTGCCCGCCACCGGCACGACGAGCACGACGGCGACGGCGACGGCGGCCGTGACCAACACCTGACGTACTTTGCCTGAGCGCAACATGCGAACCCTCCGACGCCACGGTACTCGCCAAGAGCCAGTCGCAATGTCGCGTGGGTCGACGAGACCCGCGCACTGATGGACTACTCGACCGATATCGCGTCGAGAATGTTCAAGCGCGCCGCGCGCCGCGCGGGCCACGACGCGGCCGCGAGCCCCAACAGTGCCGCGACGACGAGGAACACCACGAGGCTCGAATAGGGGACCACGATGTCAGTGATGCCTTGTTGTTTGAGCGACGACGAGAACGCGATGCCGAGCCCGGTGCCCAGGACTATACCGATGACGCCCCCGAAGAGGGAGAGGATCACCGCTTCGGTCCGGATCATGGTTCGCACCTGTCGCCGACGCATCCCCACCGCACGCAACAGTCCGATCTCACGAGTGCGCTCGAACACGCTCAGGAGCAGTGTGTTGATGATGCCGATCAGCGCGATCAATATCGCGAGCGCGAGTAGCGCGTACACCAGACCCAGCAGTTGATTGACCTGGGCCTGTTCGGTCTGGATGAATTCATCACGCGTCTGAATCTTCAGGTTGGTGAACGCACTCAAGCCAGCCTTGATCGAGCTGGCCGTGGCCGCAGCGGCACCCGGCGAAGTCTTCAACAGCAGCACGACTGGCTGGGTTGAGGACGCGAAGTGCGTACGAAAGAAGCCGTCGCCCACGACGTAGGAACCGAGCAGCGCACTGGGCTTGAAGACCGCGCCGATGCGCACCGTCGTCGCACCGGTCTTGGCGAAGCGCACACGAATTGAATCGCCCACCTTCAGATGCTTGGTGTTCGCGATCGTCGAACTGATCAGCATCCCGCCCGTACTCAGTGTGGACGGGCCCTGACCCGAGTCGATTCGAAGGATGATCGTGCGCGACAGGCTCTGACGCGAGATTGCGGTCAAATTGACGACGGAATGCTGGAATTCAAAAACCCCGCTGTCCACCCTCGTCACCGTCGCGACGCCAGGGATTTTCGCGGCCACCGCCGGCGCGGCGCTGCTGATGCCCGACATCGGCGCCCCGGTCAGCGAACCCGTGATGATGTAGTCAGCGCTGATCGCATCTTTGATACTCCCGGTCGCTGACTGCGCGATGGACGCCCCGAAGACCGAGAACGTCGAGACGAGCGCGAGACCGATCATCAGCGCGGACGCCGTCTGGGCGGTGCGACGGGGGCTTCGCATCGAGTTCTCACGTCCGAGGGTCCCCGCCACGCCCAAAAACGTGGCGAGTGGGCGTCCCAGCACGCTCGCCATGGGGCGCGCCACCAGGGGCGCGAGCATGCCAACGCCGATAAAGATCGCGACCGCGCCAAGGCCGACGACCGCGATGGTCGACCTCATCAATCCAATCGCCAGACACAGCCCTCCACCCGCCGCGACGACGGCACCGACGAGAAGGCGACGGCCTGGAGAACTGACGCTCGTACTGGAGTAGCTCGACAACGCCATGATTGGTGGGATTCGAAGCGCGTGACGGGCGGGACTGATGGCCGAGATGACCGTGACGCCAATGCCAATGCCCAGTGCCGCGAGCACGGTTCTCATGGAGAAGACCAGCGCACCCTGAGGCAGCGAGATGCCAAACGACCGCAAGAGAGAATCGAGGCCCATTGCCGTGAGGACACCGAGGCCGAGTCCAATCACCGACGCCACCGCGCCGAGCAGGAACGCCTCCAACAGCACAGACTGAAAGACTTGGCGACGACTCGCGCCAACGATCCTCAGCAGCGCGAGTTCTTTGGTGCGTTGTCCAACGATGATCGAAAAGGTATTGAAGATCGTAAAGGCGCCAACGAAGAGCGCGATGAACGCAAAGACCAGCAGCGCCGTCGACAAGAAGCCCAAGAGCTGGTTCATCAGACTCGTGTTCTCATTCGCCACGGTCTGACCCGTCACGACTTCGAGACCTCGAGGGAGTACCCGTTGCACCGCACGCTGAACGACGGCCTTGTCGGCACCCGGTGCGACCAGAATGTCCGCGGTGTCGAGTTGACCTACCTTGTCGAAGAGCTTCTGGGCCGTGGGCAACGTGAATGCGGCGATCGTCGCTCCCGCGAGGTTGTCAGCGGTCCCAAAGCGTACGACCCCCGAAATCGTGAAATAGCGCGGGGCGCCCGGCAGGAGGATCTTGACCCGATCGCCCACGTTGAACCCGAACTTCTTGGCCGTCCCTTGGTCGATCACCACCTGATCGGAACCGCGGGGCCCGGTACCCGCGACCAGCGTGAGCGAGGAGAGTCGAGGGTCCTCGCCGTAGGTCATTCCAATCGTTGGTGCGCCGCCCGTCGCTACCGCCGTGCCGTCCTTCGCCACGTACTGGGCGTAACCACCAACCCCGCCTTCGACGACTTCAACACCGCGAACACCACGGAGCGTGGTGAGCACGGACTGACTGAATGGTTCACGCACCGCCATGGCACCGGTCTGGTTCGAGAACGCCGCTACACCGCGCACTTGGAGGTCGACATTTTGATACACCCGATTGAACAAGCTCGAGAACGTGCTGTGCAAGGTGTCGGTCAAGACGAGGGTTCCCGACACGAAGGTGACCCCGAGCACGACCGCCAAGCCCGTGAGGACCAATCGGAGTTTGTGCGAGAACATCCCCTTGAGCGTGATCTTCCACATATCAGTGGCCCAGAAGCTTCATCTGTTCCAGCACCGCATCGGCGGTGGGCGCGAGCATCTCTCCGACGAGTTGTCCGTCTGCGAGGAACACAACCCGGTCAGCGTGCGCAGCCGCGCGCGCGTCGTGGGTAACCATCACGATCGACTGGTGGAATTCATCCACCGAGCGACGCAGGAAGTTGAGCATCTCCCCCGAGGAGTTCGAGTCCAGATTACCGGTGGGCTCATCGGCGAAGATGAGCTCAGGTCGCCTGATCATCGCGCGAGCGCAGGCAGTGCGCTGCTGCTGACCGCCCGACATCTCCGAGGGATGATGCGACAGTCGGTCGGTGATGCCCAATTGCTCGACGAGGAACGTGAGCCACTCCTGGTCTACCGCGCCCCCGGCCAACTTGATCGGCAGGACGATGTTCTCGAGCGCGGTAAGGGTGGGAACGAGATTGAACGACTGAAAGATGAAACCAATGCGGTCGCGCCGCAACTGGGTGAGTTCGCTCTCACTGAGCGCGCCGACTTCGAGCTCACCAATGTACGTATGCCCTGACGTCGCGACGTCCAGACCGGCCATGCAGTGCATCAATGTCGACTTGCCCGACCCTGAGGGCCCCATGACGGCGACGAATTTGCCCTTCTCGAAATCTACGGTGATCCCATTGAGAGCACGCACCTCGGCGGCTCCCGATCCGTAGGTCTTGACCAGATCGGTGGCGTGCGCGACACTCGTCAACGCTGCGTCACGCGGGGCGGATTCAATCGGATGAGTCGTCGACATCGCTGATGCCCTTTCGTTGAGCGACGTGACCCACCGTCGACATCCAGTGCTCACGCGTCACCTCGATTCTGCTCAGGTGCCGACGGAGCGTCCAGAGTAGTAAGTCCTATTGGCTGACTGGCGTGGCGTCTCATGCAACGAGGACACCACGCTCGCCCAGGAGCGACCCTGGCCTCGTGAGCCGCGGCTGCATCGGATAGTTTGTGCCCAATGGACCCAACGATGCTCCCCTCAGGCGGATCGATTGGCGTGGTCTGGCTGGAGTTGGACCAGTCTCTCGAGGTGGTGGAAGAGTTGGCGACGTTGCTCGACCCCCTCGAGGAGCAACGCGTTGCGCGACTCGCGGACCCGCAACACCGCAGTCGCGCGATCGTCCGCCTCGCGCGACGCCGCCAAGTCCTCGCTGACATCTTCGCCATCGCACCCGACGAGGTCGATGCTCTTCCGATCTCGCAACCCCTAGAGAATGGCGCACCGGGCGCACTCTCTTCGAACGGCGAAACCCTCTACGTCAGCTCCTCGCATTGTGAGGACGTCGGTCTCATCGCGGTCAGGCACGAGCACAAGGTGGGCGTCGACGTCGAAGCCGTCCACGAACTCCCCGACCCCGATCAATTCGCTCAGTGGGTAGCGGCCAGCGACGAGCTTCATGAGATCAACGAACTTGCGCCGCTCGATCGACCAGACGCCTGCTTGCGACTGTGGACGAGAAAAGAGGCGTACCTGAAGGCGACGGGCGAGGGTATCGGCGACGGCATGAACCAGGTTCGAGTTCCCTTGGAGCCCGACACCTGGGCGCGCTGCTTTCAGCCAGTGGCGAATGGACTGGACTGGCTGCTCTTCGAGCTTGCGAGCCCACGTGCCGGGCTCAACGCCTCACTGGTCGCCGAGGTTCACGAGCACATCGATCCCCAGGTGATCGTCACTCGATGCTGACCGTGAGCCTCAACCGCACGTGG
>JABBNY010000058.1 GCA_019352095.1 Acidobacteriota bacterium | reverse complement strand
TCATGGTAGCGATGAACTCTGCAACGTACGCTGAGGACATCGCCGACGTCAAGACGGGTGGCTACGTCCTTTTTGACTCGTCGTGGCCGCTTGATGACCACTTGTTGCGTTCCGACGTGACGTTCCTGGGGGTGCCGCTTGCTCGAATGTGTATCGAACACTTCGCGGCCCCGCGAGAGCGGATTCTCATGAAAAACGTGGCGTACGCAGGGGCAATCGTGGCGTTGCTCGGCATTGACATGGATGTGGTGTCGAACCTGCTCTCAGAGACATTCGCTCGAAACGAGCTCTTGAGGGAGTCCAATCAGAACGCCCTTCGTCTTGGCTATGACTACGCGCTGGAGCACTTCACGTGTCCACTGCCGTTCTCCGTAGAACCAATGGATGCCACGAAAGACTCAATCCTCATCGATGGCAACACCGCAACGGCGTTGGGCTGCCTTTACGCAGGCGCCACGGTGTCAGGGTGGTACCCGATCACTCCGGCCACCGCAGTGATGGACAATTTCACCAGACTCTGTGCGCAGTATCGCCGTGAACCGGTGGAGAATCCGGCTCCGGGTGAGTTGCCATACAAGAACAACTACCTCATAATCCAAGCTGAAGACGAAATTGCCGCAATCGGCATCGTGCTCGGCGCTTCGTGGAGCGGCGCTCGCGCGTTCACCTCCACATCGGGACCCGGCATCTCGCTCATGAACGAGTTGCTCGGACTCGCCTACTACACCGAGATACCTGCGGTCTTAATCGACGTGCAGCGCACCGGACCATCGACGGGTATGCCCACGCGTACACAGCAAGCCGACATCTTGCTGTGCGCGTACGCGTCACACGGCGACACGAAACACATCTTGCTCTTCCCGGCCAATCCGCGCGAGTGCTTTGAGTTCGCGGTGCAGAGCTTTGATATTGCCGAGCGTTTCCAGACGCCCGTCTTCATGCTGTCGGACCTCGATATTGGTATGAACGACTGGGTGGTTCCGGAACTTACCTGGGACGACACCTTCGTACCCGATCGTGGTCGTGTCCTGGATGACCAGGATTTGGAGAAGATGAAGGAGTTCTTCCGCTATGCGGATGAGGACGCCGAGTTCGTCACTCCAAGGACGCTTCCCGGCTCGGACTCTAAGGGCGCCTACTTCATTCGAGGATCGGGACACGACAAGTTTGGTCGCTACACCGAAAAGCCCGATGAATACCAAGAAGTTGTCGATCGCCTGAAGAAGAAGCACGCCGCTGCCGCCACGCACGTGCCCGCACCCGTTGTCGAGCGACGAAGTGGCGCCACGATTGGCATCATCACCCTGGGTGGGTGCGACCTCGCCGTACGAGAAGCGGTCGAGCAATTGGACGAGTTCGGTATCGTGGCGGACTTCATGCGAGTTCGCGGTTTTCCCTTCATCGAGAGTGTGCGCCAGTTCGTTGAAGAACACGATCAGTGCTTCGTGGTTGAGCAGAATCGAGATGCGCAACTTCGCTCGTTGATCTCGATCGAGACCGGCGTCGCCATTGAAAAAATGAAATCTGTGCTCGCCTACGGTGGTTTTCCACTGAGCGCTGCGCAGGTTGTCGACGGCATCACTACCCAGTTGGAGGGTTAACCATGACCTCAATAGCCAAGCCACTGATTCCACTGGCACCACTCGCCAAGAATGAATTGGGTCTGACAATTCGCGACTACGAAGGTGCGATATCGACCCTGTGCGCCGGATGCGGGCACGATTCAGTCACCGCTGCGATCACCCACGCGTACTGGGAACTCGCCATGCCGCCACACTCGATCGCCAAATTGAGTGGCATCGGGTGCTCATCTAAGACGCCGACCTACTTCATTCGCGGTGCTCACGGCTTCAACTCGGCGCACGGGCGCATGGTGACTATCGCCACCGGCGCCAATGCGGCCAACCGGGAGCTTTCCTACATTGGGATCTCTGGCGACGGTGATTCGCTCTCGATTGGGCTCGGGCACCTCGCTCACGCGATCCGACGCAATGTGAACATGGTCTACATCATCGAGAACAACGGCGTCTACGGACTCACCAAGGGTCAGTTCTCGGCGTCGGCGGACATTGGCTCACGCTTAAAGAAGGGTGACCCCAACACGATGGCGCCCATAGATCCGATACTTCTCGGCTTGAGCATGGGCGCAACGTTTCTTGCGCGCGGTTTCTCTGGGGACAAGGCGCAACTCGTGCCGATCTTGAAGGCGGCCGCTGCCCACCAAGGGTTGGCATTGATTGACGTGATCTCGCCCTGTGTGACGTTCAACGACCACGAAGGTTCTACTAAGAGCTATCGCTTCATGCGCGAGCATGAGGTGAAAGAGATCGAGACGGACTTCGTACCTATCCGCAAGGAGATCCATAAGTCGCTCGATGAGAACGACGCCACAGAGATAACGATGCACGACGGAAGTGTTGTTCGATTCCGGTCAGTACCGTCGGGCTATGACCCCTACGACCGACAGAGCGTCGAAGAGTACATTCGCGAGCGACGTAGTCGTGGCGAGATCGCCACTGGCCTGTTGTACGTCGATGAGACGGCACCCGACGTGCACGAGCTCAACAACACCACGACCCAGCCGCTCAACAGCGTTCCCTTCGACAAGCTCTGTCCTGGCGCGCACGAACTCTCAGAGATGCAGCGTCATTTTCGCTAGGTGATTCAGTAGCTTCGCGCGTCCAGTTCTGCGCGTACGACGTCGTAGCGACCGCACTCGATACGCGACCCTTGGGCTGTTTGCGTCGAACCTCTCACGCCAGGAGTCATCTCCGACACCTCGAGACACAACACGCACGAAGTGACTTTCGACCCCGAGTTTTCAAGGGAATTCCTGGAACCGTCTTCTTAAGATATTCGTAAGAAGGTCAGCAAGGGAAGGACTGTTATGAGGAATCTGAGTAAGTCACCAGGAATCGAAAACAAGGGGTCAGCCGCCCGTAAGGCGATGGCAATCGGTGCAGTGGGACTGATGGGGACGTTCATGGCGGTCGCTCCCGTGGGCGCGACGAACTCTTTGAGTCATTCGCCCTCAGGCCACACGGCGTTGACCAGTCACGCCGCAAAGAAGATTGTGAGGGTTGCTTTCAAAGGCACGTACTCAGGCACAATTGCCCTCCTGTGGAGCAGTAGCGGCGTCGAGGCCACCTCGGTGAGCGGACACGGCACCGGTACATACGGGGCCAACAAGATGTCTGGTACGGGCGGTGGATCGGCGGCGAGTACCTGTGATCCGTTCTCTGGTACTGGCGCGCTCAGCGGTCCAAGCGGGCTCAAGATGCGAATCGTTAGTTCGCCCAAGACCCAGGCGTGCGCTGCCGGTAGCGCGGCACCCACCAGTGTCAGCGTGAAGGGCGTGGCGACTGTGGTGAGTGGTACGGGCAAGTTCAAGGGTGCCACTGGGATCCTCAACTTCAAGGGATCATTCTCGATCCAGTCAACGACCGCGGGCTCCAAGGAGAGCGATTCATTCAGCGCAACGCTGACCGGTGTCCTCACGATCAAGAAGTAAGCAAACAAACAACTAAAGGAGTTTTACGATGAAGAGAATCATCTCAGTTGTAGCGTCGAGCGGACTTGTCCTCGGATCGGTCGTGTCGTTCGCTGCGGTGGCGTCTGCCGGCACTACCACCACGACTGCACCGACCACGACGACCACAGCGCCGACAACAACGACGACAGCGCCGACCACAACGACGACGCTGGCGCCTCCTGTGCAAGGGTCGGCGCCGCTGCCACTCGCACTGAGTGTCGACACGGTGGTCGGATCGGGCGGGTCTGGTGTGTTGAAGGCGACGGTCGGTTGCGCGCAGACCAACCAGTTCCTGATTGGTCAAACAGTGGTGTTTCGCATGTCGGGTCAAAACGTACTGACCGGCGGCACGCCGCTGACGCCAGCCAATGTCGCTAGCGCCAAGATCATCATTCCCGGTATTGCCGCACCGCTGGTGATGAACTATGGCAACCACGGCACAGCGGCTTTCTGGAGCGCTGGCTGGAACACCACGGGCTACCCGACGACGGGAGTAGTGAACTTCAAGATTCAAGTGACGTCACTCGCGGCGGCGGCGAAGACCAAGGTCGTTGCCTATCGGGTCAGGGTCGGTAACCGGATTGTCCTTCGACACAAGAGGGTCGTCGTCGTCCCGGCGGTGAAGGGTGCGACGGTTACCTGGAGCCAGACAGGCTTCTCGGCGAACTCGAACCTCACCCTCAACGCCGTACCAGTCGCCTAGATAGCGACAGAAGCGAGATTGCACTCGAGAACCCGGACGAAATGAAGTTGTAGAGATTCGTCCGGGTTCTCGATTTTAAGGATTGCCAGTACACGCGGACGTGGGTTCGCGCCAACGAAAAGGGGAAGTCATGTTCACAGCAACTACCACGAGACGCGTCTGGAGGCGAATGGGTCGCACCATGGCCGTCGCAGTGCTGCCGCTCTCACTCATCGCGGCGACCAACGGCGCCAATGCGGCGACGACCACGTCGACGACGCCCCCAATCGTGGCACTGACGCCGCCGGCGATCCCAGGCGTCGCATCACTGCCCGGTCCCATCGCTCCCGCAGCGACGCTCAGCCCAACCGTGGGCGTTCTGACGATCAATCCGCTGGCGGGTGGCCCCGTTGGCTCGACGATGAACGTTACCGGGTCTGGTCTCGCTCCCAACGCGAGCGTGCAACTCACGTGGGACACCGTCAATGCGACGTGGACCGTGGACCCCGAGCCCAACACTGTTAACTACATGGGACGCGCTACCACCAATGTGACGGTGGTCCTCGGCACGGCGACGACTGACGCGACTGGAAAGTTCTCCTTCACGAGGAAGGTTCCCAATGACTTTGGTGGTACCCACCAGATTTACGCGGTGATCAACGGCGTGGAGGTCGCCGAAGGTGCCTTCGTGATCACGCGTACCCTGACGGTCACCCCCAGGAGTGGTCCGATCGGTACGCCGATCAAGATCACCTACACCGGCATGGGCTCGGCGTTGTTCCAGGCGAGTGCGTCATTGCTATGGGATAACCACATCACCGGAGAGCTCGTCTCGGAGTGGACCCGCGGTACCGGAACAACGACGATCTACGCGGCGGGACCGGTCGGGACCCACGAGATCATGGTCGGCGACGCGCTCACGTTCTTGTACCTCAATCCGATTCAGTCGCCCTACCCGTTCATGAATGGCGCTGAGGTCGCGTTTCACGTGACCAAGGACAACGGCCCAGCGGCACCGTCGATCACCTGGCCGGTGTCAGTGACGCCGACGCTCGCGTCACCCACGACGCTGCAACCCGGCCAACTCGACCCCGCGAGTTCCGCCACAGCAAAGCTGTCGCAGAGCAGTGGACCAGTAAAGACGGTCGCAACCCTCTCGGTCACCGGACTTTCGACCACGGGCGCCGATCAGGTCGTGTGGGCGACCGAGAGCGGTAGTCGCGTCGACTGCAATAGTGTCACTGGCCAAGGCTGCTGGGTTCCGGTCTCTACGCCGCTCGGCACCGCCACGCCCGTCAACGGCGCGTTCACAATGCCCGTCACGGTTCCTGACGGTCTCGGTGGTTGGCACATGGTCCTTGTCATGAGCGGCACCAAGATCGAAGCGCAAGTTCCCTTCTACGTGAAGGAGAGCATCGTGCCGTTCTACAACAAGAGTGGTGCACTGGTCAGCCAGGGCGTCGCTACCGCCAGTAAGGCACCTAGTGCGTTCGCCGCCGGTAACTCGGGTGTGGGTACCTACACGTTCAAGCAGGGTCAGGAGTTCACCATCAGTCTGAAGGGTGTCGGTTGGACACAACTCGACAACACGTTGACGGTTGACTATGACAACAGCTACATCGGATACGGATGCGGTTTCAACTCGAATGGCTACTTGGTGATTCACCTGTTCGCTACTGGTGGTGTGGGAACACACATCATTGACTTGCACCCGATGTTGTACACGAGTCAGCCCGCGTTCGCCAACACCCCATTCGGTCTCGCCCCGGTGTTGACCGCAGGTAACGACTACCCGGGACTGGCCCTCGGTTACCAGATCCCGTCGATGCACTTCTCAATTCGTATCGTCAAGTAGTCTCATCCGCTGGTACATGCAGCCTCGCCTCTCGGTCTTCGAGCGGCGAGGCTGTCGTGCGTAGTAGGCGTGCGGCGGGTGCCGGTAGCCACCAATTCCATCGGCCGAGCAAGGTCATGACGCTGGGCAAGAGAAGTCCGCGCACGATAGTGGCGTCGACGAGCACACCTAACGCGAGTCCGACGCCAAGTTCTTGAAGTCCGGCGACGTGACCGAACACTAGTCCGCTGAGAGCGGCCACCATTATCAGCGCCGCGCTAGTGACGACGCCGCCAGTATTGGCGAGACCCTCGATGATGGCGTCGGTATTGCTCGCGCCCTGGAGCCACGTTTCGCGTATGCGAGAAACGATGAACACCTCGTAGTCCATCGATAGTCCAAAGAGCATCGCGAAAAGAAAGACGGGAACCCACCCTTCAATCTGGCTGACGCGGTAGGTGTTGAGCAGCGACGATCCAACACCGAAGCGAAAGACAAGCACGAGTAGGCCGTACGCGACACCAACGGAGATGAGATCCAAGAGCGCCGCGACCAAGGGGAGAATGAGCGACCTGAACGCTCGCACCAGTACGAGATAGGCGAGCACCAGCGCCAAGAGGACAATCCAGGGGAAGTTGCCGTAGATTGCGTCGAGGAAGTCAACTCCTTGGGCGGGTGCGCCGCCAACGTAGATCTTCGTTCCCCCAGGAAATGAGGCGTTCGGAACGACGTGCTCGCGCAGCACGTGCACGAGATGCTGGGAACTGGCGCTACCGAACTCTTGTCGCGCAACGACGAGGAGTTGCTCATAACGTCGCGAGGGGTCTTCGTACGGCACGGTATGGCCAATGGCGACAATGAGCACGTCAGGGACTTTCAGAATGGACTCCGCGAGCTGAAGACGGTCGAGCGATGCCCGCCGTGTCGTGTCGCCACCCGCACGACCGGTATCAATGATGATCTGCAGGGGAGTGATGACACCGGGGCCGGTGCGAGTACTGACAATGTTGAGGGCGCGCGCGGCCTCGATACCTTGAGGAATAGCTGTCGTCGAGCCCGGTGTGAGTTGCAGTCCGAGCGCCGAGGCCATGCCGGCGAGTAGCAGGGCGAGCGACACCACCAGCACCGTTCGCGGTCGCGCACTCACAACTCGGGCAATGCGAGACCACGCACCGGTGGAGAGTTCGCGGCGGGTCATCAGACCCTTTAGACCCACCGGAGCCACGCCGCGCTCGCCCAGCACCCGAAGCAGGGCCGGCTGCAAGGTCATCGCGCAAATGATGGCGAACGCGGGCACTACAAGCCCGGCTGCGCCCAAGGATCGCACGAGTGGAACGGGAACGATGAACAGTGTCGTGAGTCCTATCGCGACCGCGAATCCTGAGAGGACCACCGTACGCCCAGCGCGCTGCATCGTTCGAACGATGGCATCGTCGACGGTCGATTCACCCGAGTCCACCTCGAAGCGGAAGCGATGAACGATCAAGAGCGAATAGTCAATGGCCAGTGCGAGTCCGATGAGCTCGATCACGTTGGGCACGTACAGCACCATCACAAAGTGATGTGCGAGCAGGTCAACGACCGCTAGGGTCGCTGCGGTTGTCACACCAGCCACGAGGAACGGCACGAGGACCGCCCAACAGACCCCGAGCACTGCGATGAGCAACAGCAGCGACAAGACCCCCGCTAGTAGTTCTCCGCGACGCAGGTCAGACGACAACACCGGCGTGATGTCGTGCTGGAGCGCGGGCGGTCCGGTGACGAGCGCGTGGTGTAGTCCTTGTCGCTGAAGCGCCGAACGCAGTGCCTCGGTTGAATTCGCGGCGTGAGCCAGATTCATGGAGGTGTTGACGTTGACGTAGAGGACGCCGCCGAAGGCTCGTTCTTGACTGATGCTCCCCGTGGGCAGCACCGATGCTGCACGCGCGATGCGCGCTTCGAAGAACGCGACGTGTGCGTTTGATCCGGTGCTGAGCGGCTGAACAACGGTGAAGGTCCCCTCCACGTTCTCGTGGAAGTCGTGCACCAGAATCGTGTCAGCGTTCGCGGAACTCGTGCCGGGAACGCTCAGCGTCGTCGTAAGGAGACTGGGCAGTTGCGCGGCGGCGAGGACGCCGAGCAGAGCGACGATGAACCAGGCCACAAAGACAATGCGTCGCCATCGTATGACCGCACGAATCCAACGCTCGAACACTCTTGAAGGCTAGTGGTCTCGCCCATGGTGCTTCGAGACACCCGCGAGTAGTTGCCCCCTAGAGTGACTGGGCAACGAGCGACGTGATTGTGGTGACGATCTCGTCGGCGCTCGCGCCCGGGCCAAAGACTGCCGCGACGCCTGCTGTTTTGAGCTCTGCGAGATCGTTGGCGGGCACTATGCCCCCGACGACGACTGGAATCTCGGAACCACGTTGGCGAATCTCCTCGACTACGAGTGGTGCGAGCGTCAGGTGTGCTCCCGAAAGAAGCGACAGTCCTACGACGTCCACATCCTCTTGAATCGCCGCAATCGCCACGCTCGCGGGTGTCTGGAACAAGCCGGTATAGATGACCTCCATGCCGGCATCGCGAAGAATTCGAGCGACGACCTTGATCCCTCGGTCGTGACCGTCGAGACCTACCTTCGCGACGAGGACCCGAACACTCATAGGAATGGCACTTCCACGTGTCGGCCGAAGACGCCGGCCATGGTCGACATCATCTCGCCAACGGTCGCGTAGACCTTGGCGGCGTCTATGAGTGCGGGCATGACGTTCACCTCGGGATCAGAGGCGGCGAGACGAAGCACCTCAAGCGCAGTGCGGACTTTCTCGTTGTCGCGGTTCTGGCGTACTTCGCCTAGTCGGCGACGCTGCTTTTGCTCGTCCTCGTTGGTGATGCGCAAGATCGAAAGCTCTTCGTCTTCGTTTCCTTCTCGAAAATCATTCACACTGACGACGATCCGCTGCCCATCGTTGAACGAACGCTCCAATCGATAGGCGGACTCCGCAATGCGGCCCTGGAACCAGTTGTCTTCAATCCCCTTGATGCAACCTTCGAGCATTGAGCCGGCGCCCATGTCGCTGATCTGGCCAAAAATCTCTTCCGCCTGACGTTCCATTTCGTCGGTGAGCTCTTCAATGAACCACGAACCACCGAGCGGGTCGACCACATTGGCCACGTTGGTCTCGTACGCAATGACCTGCTGGGTGCGAAGCGCGATACGGGCTGCTTTTTGCGAGGGGAGCGCCAACGCCTCGTCGAGGGCGTTGGTGTGAAGCGACTGGGTGCCTCCGAGAACGCCAGCCAGTGCTTCGATGGCGGTGCGCGCGATGTTGACCTCAGGCTGTTGCGCGGTCAGTGAGACGCCGGCCGTCTGAGTGTGGAATCGAAGTTGCCAGGATCGTTCGTCGTGGGCGCCATAATGACCTCGCATCCACTTTGCCCAGATACGACGAGCGGCGCGGTACTTGGCTATCTCTTCGAAAAAGTCTATGTGTGCGTTAAAGAAAAATGAGAGTCGCGGCGCCACGGCGTCGACGGCGAGCCCCGCTTCTTGCGCCAGTTCGACGTAGGCAAATCCATTGGCGAGAGTGAACGCGAGTTCCTCCGCGGCGGTAGAACCCGCTTCTCGAATGTGGTAGCCCGACACTGAAATCGAATTCCAACGAGGCATCTGCTCAGCCGTGAAGGCCATGCTGTCGCGCACCAACCGCATTGATTGCCTGGGAGGAAAGACGAATTCCTTCTGCGCTTGGTACTCCTTGAGAATGTCGTTCTGCAGCGTCCCACCGAGTAATTTACGTTCGACGCCGGACTCTTCGGCCTGGGCGACAAAGAGCGCGAGCATCACCGCCGCGGGCGAATTGATCGTCATCGACGTCGTGATCGAACTGAGGTCGATGCCGGAGAAGAGATCACGCATGTCGGCGAGCGAGTCGATCGCGACGCCGCAGCGACCGACCTCACCGAGGGCCATCGGATCATCAGAGTCAAGTCCGAGCAGCGTCGGCATGTCGAAGGCCGTTGAAAGTCCGGTGCCGCCTGAGTGGATGATTTCCTTGAAACGCTTGTTGGTGTCAACGGCCGTGCCGAACCCCGCAAACATTCGCATGGTCCAGAGTCGTGAACGATACATCGCGGCGTGTACGCCGCGCGTGTAGGGGAATTGCCCTGGAAATTCCCCATCGCCCGGGCCGTAGACCGGCTCGAGCTCTATACCTGACATCGTGGTGAAAGGGCGATCACGCAGTGACGACGCCTCGTACGCACGCTGCCATTGCTCGTACGGACTCAGTTCTGTCATGATGACACCTCCCGGGTCGCACTCACGTCTACGCCCAGCATAGGTTCAGAGCCCGTGAGGGGATTATCGAGCGAGTTCTTGAGCGGAGGGCGCCCTAGATAGGCGTTTCTGCTTCGTGATTAGCCCAAAGTGGTTGCCTCAAAGGCACTGGCCCGGTCGTTCATTGACATCACCATCTGGGGTTCCACTCGTTGATGTGCCTCGCGCGTGAGACGTACGACCGTACCCCACGTTGCGAAGCCAATGGCGTGTGACGCGAACGACATTGGTCCCTCGACCACTTGCACCTGCACGATGCCGGTGCCGGCCAATGAAAGGGCGATGGCCTGTAAGCGCTCCATGGCGGTTTCGCGCGCTTCGTAGATGGCGTTCGTAAAATTGGTGAGTTCGACGTTCTGGGATTGCTGGGCGAGGACGGTGCTCATTTGTCGGCGAGGTGCGTACACGAAACTGGCGCCGTGAGCTAGGCCTAGTGGCTGCCAGCCGGCTGCGTCGAGCAGCGCAAAATCACGACCCGAAAGGTCTGACGTGAAGACCTTCAATGAATCGACGGCCGAAGCACCGATGGGCCGAACGGCTGTGCCCACGAGTGAAACTTCGACGTGCGTGGGGTGTACTGCTCGCTCAACGCGCACACCAACGACACCGTGCCCACCCGCCTGGGCAGCGTCGCGTTGCAGCTGAAGTATCGCGTGGCTAAAGGCGTTCTCGTGCGCTCGAATCGCCCCGACGATCTCTCCTTGTCCCCAGTTCCATAGACCACTCGGCACCGAAAACGCGGAGACTCCGCTGACCAATTCAACGGGTTGCCAGCCTACGGCGTGCAAATTGAGCTCCTCGTCGATTGAAAGGTCCGAGGTGACCGAGGCGACCGAAGTGTGCGATGTGGAAGGATTTTCGAGCGACGCCATCGCGAGACGGACGTCGGCTCTTAGCGTGGAGCCGTCGGGGATTGGTGTCTCGGTGCTCACGAGAGCGTCACCGTTGGTCGTGGAGCGAGAAGCGCAGCGAAGTTCTTGAACCGACGAACGCGATTGCCGCGAAGTACCGGTTGTATCTCAAAGTCACCATGTCCGAAATCGTGCTCTCGCATGAGCAGTTCGACACCGTGGAGCTGGTCCGCGTGCAGTTGGGACTTCACTGACTGGCGCACGAGCCCGCGAGCGGCGGCGCGGGCGCTCACCAGCTGTTCAATCTCAAACGAGTCATTGCCTTGGCCGTAGAGCAGTGAGCCCGTGCCTTCGACGGCGTACTGGGTGACACACGAGGCCGAAACGCGCACTGATGAGACCGCCGCCACGATGCTGACGGGCGCGAAACCCGCTTCGAAGCTCTTCGCGAGGCGTTGACCGGCGAGGTACGTTGACCAAGGCGGCGAGGTCGATTGATGATCCTTTAGACGAACTGCGGTGCCGAACATCCTGAATTCCACGATGCCGTCCTGCACGAGCGGCGTGACATTGTCAAAGACCCCCACGATCCCGTGAGCGTGGAGGGTTGTGGCCTCGCTCAGCATGCGCGTATATGCGCTTGAGAAACCTTGGCGCCAGATGCGTTCAATCCACGTCTGTTGGTAGTTCTGTCCCCACATTCGATGTTCCGCTGAGACAATGCCGTGCGGACAGTGGTAGTTCTCGACATAGTCGTTCGGTGCTGGTTGATAGGGGGTCATCCCCATCGAGAGTGACATCTGGGACATGGTGGGCTGACTGCGCATGACGCAGAATCCCTGAACGAGTCCGAGCGGTTCCAAACCCATGTCGAGACACGCGGCGAAGTCCGAGACGCTGAGACCAGAAGAGAACGACCCCTGGCCGGTCGGCACCTGAGGGTCGGGCGACACACTCGTCATCAGTTGTCGAGTGAGATGATCGTGATGGGCTTGGCGAGCGAGACCACATCTGCGGTCTTGGTCACCGCAGTGCCAAGCGAGAGAAACTCGATGGTGTGCGAGCCCCACTGGTGGGTCTTCTCCTCGAGTCGAACACCGACTATCCCACTCGCGCCGAGCTGGTTGGCCTCGTCTTGCATCCGAGTCATCGCCAGCTCACGGGCTTCGTAGAGCGCCTGGGTGAAGTTGGGGAGTTCCATGTTCTGGCCGGTGGTCTGGAGAGTCTGGCCGAGTCCTCGATGCGCAATGTGGTACACGCAGGTGCCCATGACGAGTCCTTGTGGCATATATCCCGTCTGCAAGAGTGTCCAGAAATCCTGACCGGAGAGGTCTGAAGTGAAGGGCTTGCCTAGCTTGTTGAGACGAGACACACCATCTTCGGCTTTCACCGCGGTGCCCACGGCAATGAACTCCGCCGCGTCTTTTCCCCACTCGTAGTAGTTCACGTCCAGCCGAACGCCAACGACGCCGTCGGCTCCGAGCTGTGCGGCCTCGTCTTCCATCCGCGACATCGCCAGTTCTCGCGCGTTGTACATGGCTTCAGTGAGCTTGGTCAGTTCTTGACTCTGGCTCCACTTTCTAGTTTGGATGCCCGTATGGTAAATCGAAGAACCCATGACGAAGCCCAAGGGGTGGTAGCCCACTTCCTTGATGAGCAGAAACTCATTGACGCTGAGGTCCGACGTGAAGAGGCCCTTTTCGAGTTCCTCGAGTCGGTGCTCGGTGGTTCGAGCTAATTCGTTGGCTTCATCGCTCACGTGGTTCCTCCGATAACAATGTGTTCAAGGGCCTGGCGTGCCGCGTCGCTATGTGCGGCTTCGTCCTTCAATGCGCCGAGAAGTCTCACGAGCCAGCCGTCCATGGTGACGACCTCGTTTCGAATCCGAATGCCACCCGACACGTGACCTACCGAACATCGCACGCTGGCGCCATCGAGGGTCGCTTCGAATACGTTATTGCTCATGGCAATCTGCACCGACGTGATGGTGTTCGAGCGTCGAAGCAGGCCTGAGGCGCGTTCAATCTTCAATCGCGAATCCAGTACAGGGGCGAGCTCGTCGCAGAGTGCCTTTAGAAGGATGTGGACATCGGTGCTGTTGGCGCGAAGCGTCGCCGCTGCGACGTTGAGGTCTAACGACGAATCATCATCCTGCATCATTGATGGCCACCTTACAGGGAACCGTCCGAGACACCTCGTTCGTCGTGGTTCGCACCCTCGTTCAAGGCTTCGATTGAACGAGGGCTCCGTGAGGATCGACGATCTCGAGGGCCAGGAGGGGAGCCGACGCCTTGTTGATGCATTCTTGGTACTCGAAGTCGGGTTGGCTGTCGGCCACTATTCCGCCGCCCGCCTGCACGGTCGCCACGCCGCCTCGAATTGAGAGCGTGCGGATGGTGATGGCGAAATCCGCGTTGCCGTTGAGTGTGAAGTAGCCCACGGCCCCTCCGTAGGGACCGCGACGCACTGGTTCGAATTCGTCGATCAATTCCATGGCGCGCACCTTGGGTGCGCCGCTGAGTGTGCCCGCGGGAAAGAGGGCATTGAAAGCGTCAAAGGCGTCCAGTCCGGCGTCGAGGCGGCCGGTGACTTGTGAGACGAGATGCATCAGATGCGAGAATCGTTCGACGTGGGCGAGACTCTCGACTCGCACGGTGCCAGGTGCGGCAACGCGACCGATGTCGTTACGACCTAGATCGACCAACATCACGTGCTCGGCAATCTCCTTCACGTCGTTGAGGATCTCGGTCTCGAGCGCCGCGTCTTCGGCTTCGTTGGCCCCGCGAGGACGGGTGCCAGCGATTGGACGGGTGCTGACGAGGCCGTCTTGGACTCGCACGAGCATCTCGGGCGACGCCCCGACGATTTGGCTGTCGCCATTGTCGAGCAGGTACATGTAGGGAGAGGGGTTGAGCGAACGAAGTACGCGGTACAGCGTGAGCGGGTCCACGGTGGTTGGACGTCGAAATTGTTGACTTGGCACGACCTGGAAGATGTCGCCGGCGTAGATGTAGTGTCGCGCCTTTTGCACCAGGCTGCGCAACTCGGCGATCTGGCCCGAGAAGGCGAGGAAGAAGACGTC
>JABBNY010000057.1:8710-14500 GCA_019352095.1 Acidobacteriota bacterium | reverse complement strand
TCCCCAGAGACGATGTCTCTGGAAACTAGATGTCAAGCAAACCGACAGCAGCGCCGACTGTCTGGAAGAAGAAGGTGGGCCGGATCGTGGTTATCACGGATCGAAGTGTTCTCGTCTGGGCGACCAACGGCCAACGCAATTCCCCACAACCCGAGTTCCTTCGTGAGTTGCCCCGTGGAGCAATGATTGGTTCAGCGTCCGGCAACTTCTTGCGCAGTTTCAATACGTTAGGCGAACGTCTGTATCTGCCTCTGCCATTTGGTCGGGGAACCGCAGCGAAAATAGGAGCGAGGGATTAGTTTGCAAGCGGACGGTCACACACTCTTGGCAACGCCATCCGAATCGTCGGGATTAGAGAGTTTCAATGAAACAACGATAGGTATTCGTTTACGGTTTGACAGTAGTGATTGACTCACTTATGAAGCAACCTGAACGGATGCGGCTCTCGAGTGAGGCGCGGGTACTTCCTCGCCGTGCAACCGCATTCCTTCTATATGAAACTCGATAGCCCCGCGCATCAATTCCTGAAGTTCTTCTGCGGTATCGGCCGCGCCAACACAGCCGGGGAGGTCTGGAACATAGGCACAGAAGTTACTACCGACGTCTTCGATGATGATGGCGTACTCCGTCATGACGTCTTCCTTTCCAAACCAGCCTGCTTATAGATTTCGATGAGTGTCCCTAATCGTAGGTTCATCCCAAGGTGTCCGGCAACGGTCACGGTTCCGGGTTTCGTAGGGTGGTGAAATTGGCGGTGACTTCCTCTTTCCGTACCTGACGCCAACCGTCACCTTCGAGTACTCGAATCATTTGGCGAACCTTCACAGCCCGCAACGGTTGCAATAGCCTCACGCTTAATCGCAAGAGACGACCGTTTGTGCCAGTCAGCGACTTTCTATAAAAAACCGATAGACATTCGTCTCTCGTTACACCCGATGCTCGGCAGTTTTAACGTCTCACTCTCTCGAATCGTGAACCAACTCCGCGAGCGACGTAATTATGGCTCCGTCCCAGGCACCCACTTCATCGAAACGATCCGTGTTGAGCAAGTTTGGATCAACGAGCATCGTGGTTGCCATCCCCAGTTCGTGAGCCCCGAATAACTCGTTGCTTCCACCATCGCCAATGAATACGCACTCCTCTGGCTGCACATTGAGACATCGAGTGGCCGTCAGATAGATCTCAGGATCCGGCTTTCGCACGCCGAGCTCACACGAGAACGCCACCACGTCAATCACGTCACTCAGCCACGACGAGGTCCACGACAACGGCGTCTCCGCCGAACAGTCCGTGACGATGCCGAAATGGTATCCCCGCGACTTCAATTGAGATAGGTGCGACACCGAATACGTATCGCTTAACAATCCCCTGGAAAACGACAGACGCTGTTCTGCGGCGAGCGCAATTTGGCGGGAATTGGGTGTCCCTCCGACCAGTCGCGCCAACTCCGAGATCGTTTCTGAAAGACCACCCATGGTTCCACGAACCCGTGCGTCGAATGTATCTCGTACGATGTCTACGAACTTTGTCCGATCAACCTCTAAGACGTCCGCCATCTGGAACGCGAGGGTGTCTCGCTGCAACCGAGAGCCTCCAGGTACCAAGGTTCCGTAGAGATCGAAGAGGATGGTCCGCCGAGGTTGTGGACCGATCATCCCATCAAGACGCAATCACGACGCAACCTGAATAACCCCAGCGCGAGAATGAGGGACTGGGATCTCTTCGCCCATGCCTCGGAGAATCTCTAAGTGCTCAGCAATAGCATCTCGAAGAGTGGACGTCACCTCGGCCACGCTCGCGCCCGTGGCAATGCAGCCGGGCACGTCAGGGGCATAGGCCGCGTAGTTGGTACCCGCATCTTCAATCACGATGGTGAATTCAGTCATCGTGGTCTCCTTTCGAGTCCGGCCTGTCTCACAATGTTACCGAGGGTTCCTTTGGGGACTTCGTCACCCAGATTCCCCGCCACACACACCGAGCCAGGGCGCGTGGCGTGTTTGTAGTGACGATGGCTACCAGTTTGACGAATCTGAACCCAACCTGCTCGTTCCAGTTCGCTGATGATTTCTCGGACTTTCACGTTCCACAACGGTCGTGACAACAGGCAAAGTGGGTGAGTTGCTCTGAAGGGTCACTTTCTATGAAAAAACGACAGACATTTGTCTACCGATGATTGATAGAAGTACGAGGTTGCTAGGAAGTGACTTCGACAAGCACCACTTGCGACGACGGCGGCGGGACATCTTCACCGTGCTCAATCATCGACGCGATGTGCAATTCGATTGCCTCGTGGATGTTGGCCGTGACTTCTTCGACGGTGTAGCCCGCCGAAACGCAACCCGGGAGGTCGGGAACGTACGCGCAGAGATTCGGTCCGGCATCCTCAATAATGACCGCATACTTGCTCAACGCGACCTCCGCTCAAGACCTGCCTGCCTCACAATGCTAGCCATTGTTGATTTCGAGAGTTCAATACCCAACGCTCCAGGCACGGTCACCGACCCCTTCTTTTCCGCATGTCGGAAGATGCGATGACTTCCGGATTGCCTGACCTGAGACCAGCCGTCCGCGTTCAGTTCGCTGATCAACTCTCGCACCTTCACGACTCACAACGGTCGGAGGTCCGTCAGTCCTCGATCAACAGCCTGTACGCAATTGTCTCGATTGCTTTTGCTGGATTGTTGCATCCAGGCTCCTGCTGACGGAGAACAAGAGCCGGGCCCTTCTGGATTGGAGAGGCTTCCTGACGACCACGCCATAGGTGACTTCGCTCGGTGCGCCGGAAGTTCTTTGGGCACGGGTATGCAGCAGAACGTTGTGCAAATGCCATCGGACCAGTGCTTCCACCTCATCGTTTCTCAGTCCGAGCCGACGTCCAATGCGTCGGGTCCGTTTCTGCTCGTTATAGATAACGGCCATGTAATCAGTCGTTGACTTGAGCGGACGACTGGAGAGTCGTTCGCCACGAGCTTGCAAATCTGCGGCAGCGGCTTGTGGCAGAGATATTGGAGGGCTGGAATCCTGAGGATCTTTCTCAACCATGTCGCAAGAGTATGGCGACGCGACCGTCAATTCTCCGAACCGAGATCGGACGCACTTTCAATGGGCGGCTTCGCTACGCGGCCAATCGGTACGCTCCATGGACCAGATGAATCCGCGGCCGCTGTGACCCGGTGCACGCACCGCCTTGTCGAATTCCCCCAAGCGGGTGAAGCCAAGCTTTTCTGGGATCCGTGCACTGGCGACGTTGTTAACGTCCATGCTTATCTCGACCGAGGAGATCTGTGGCAGGTACTCGAACGCTGCGCCGGTCATGAGTTGAGCTATGTGGGTTGCCAGACCTTGTCCGGTGAGCGAGGTGCGGATCCAATAGCCGAGGTTCGCCGATACGCGGTCGTGTGAAACGAGGTCGACACTGCAACCACCAACGAGGTTTGTAGTTGAACGATCGAAGATGAAGTAGCGCCATTCAACGTCATTGGCGAAGTTCTCTGCTTGGCTGCGGACCAAGTTTCTGTAGGAGTCTTCGTCGAGTGGACCCTGCGCCCACCAGAGCCAGTGCCGCACTTCGCCAAGACTCTCGGTCACCGCATCGAACGCGGCGTCAACGTGGGTGATCGGGATTGCGCGCAGTTCGAGGCGGTGCGTACTCAGTTCCTCCGAGAAGATCGCCACTCGATCATTCTGGCATCGGAGTGTCTCGACGCCTCATAACTTTCACCCGCTCTCATTCAAGGGCTGTTGCGAAAAGCACCCTGTCGCCGCGGACCTGCGACGCATCGTTGTTCGAATGGCGATGCACGGTCTTTTTCGGCAGGCGCACTAATTGAAGGGAGTGTGCGCGTTCGCGAGTGGCGTCGAGTGCGTTGAGCACAGAAGAGCGTCGCGTCGGGGCAAAAGGCGCAAGCGTGTATCCACTTGCGCTGCGGGTGCGATCGCGATGCCTACACCGTGGTTTTAGAAGAGCCAACTCGACTTACGCCGCTGAGGATCTGGCGTTCAATGGAATCCAGGTGGCTCTGCGCTGCGGCCTCGGCTGCGCCTACATCCTTATCGCACAGTGCTTGGAAGATAGCCGCGTGCTCACTCAAGGTCGCGAGGTGTTCACGTCGGTTCTGCAGCAGTTCGTGCGGCGACTCGGCAACGATCTCGCCAACGCGCTCAAGCAGTGAAGCCAGGAGTGGATTGCCCGCTGCGCGTGCGATTGCAAGATGAAACGCGCGATCCAACTCGGCGAGGCGTTGGTCTGACACCTTGTCTGACATTTCATGCAGGAGACGTCCGATTTCTTCGAGTTCCAATGGTCGCGCTCGTTGCGCTGCGCGCGCGGCGACCCACGGCTCGATCACGGCTCGGACCTCCATTACCTGGAGGAGTTCGTGTTGACCCTCGTTGAGCAGTTCAACGAGGGTGCCACCGAGTTGGTTGACATTGTCAACGACAATCGTTCCCCTCCCGGGCCGACGTTCAATGAGGCCTCGAAGCTCAAGCTGCTTGAGCGCATCTCGCACGGACGACCGAGACAACCCCCACAATTCTGCGAGTTCACGTTCGGGTGGGATTCGCCCACCCACTGGCAATTGTCCGCAGAGAATCAACCGCTCGAGCTCTACAGCGAGATTGTCAGGAACCGAGAGCTGGGATTGGTAGATACCAGCCCAGTCCGAAGGCTCGTCGAACATAGATACCTTTCAGATAATTGAGGCGCCACTCACTGCATTGCCAAAACTGTATTGACCTCTGAGGAGTTCACATCGTGTTTACATCATTGCTTGCGAGTGAATTGTTCACCTGCTACTTTAACATTGGTCAGATGGTCAGACCAAGTTGGTCTAAAGGATTGGTTCAATTAAGGGGGAGAATCATGATTGCAAATTTGTCTAATTATTCAAGGAATCGTGGACGTTTGACTCGGGCGGGCGTAGCGCTGTCGGTGATTATCTCCCTCGGAGTCTTCGCGACGGGCGCGGGAGCATCGAAGACGTCCACGTTGAAGCCACCGACGATCGTCGCCACAGGAAAGCTGCAGTTCTGTTCAGACATGTCGTCGCCGCCGCTCGAATCAATGAATTCTTCACAGCAGCCCGTCGGTTCCGACATTGGTATCGGCAACGCGATTGCCGCGAGGATTGGTCTCAAGGCCGTGTGGCTGCAGACAGCATTCAGTGGGATCATCCCCGCTCTGCAGGCCCGTCACTGTGACGCAATCCTCTCGCAGCTCTACATCAAGCCCGCGCGCAAGCTTGTTGTGAACTTCGTTCCCTACATGTATTCGTCGGAGTCAGTGACAGTGCCAACGAGCAACCCCGGCCACATCACCGGTTTGGATAGCAGCCTTTGTGGCCAGCAGGTCGCCACCGTCACCGGGACCACCGCTCAGACCGAACTCGCGACCGTGAGTGCAGCGTGCACGGCCGCCGGCAAGTCGGCGGTGCAAGTGGTCCTCTTCACGAGCGACCCACTCGCGCTACAGAGCATGTTGTCGGGTCTTTCCAACGCCTACACGACAACATCGGAGACGGCTGCGTACTACATGAAGAAAAATCCCAACCGATTCAAGTTTGCGGGTCAACCATTTGGAAAGATTCTGACGGGGATAGCAGTCAATAAGGGCAATCCCAAGTTGCTAAAGGCCATCGGGCACGCCTTCGCGCAGATCAGGGCCAATGGCACCTACAACCGAATCATGACTCAATGGGGGCTCCAGAGGGACGAGTTGCACTAGGCACGGGTAGAAATTAGGGCAAGGTCACCAGATGCTCATAAGCACTCTTCAATTCGACACGTCAT
>JABBNY010000057.1:0-8700 GCA_019352095.1 Acidobacteriota bacterium | reverse complement strand
CTCTCTGCAAGTCGCGGGTCCGCCTCGAAACAAAGCCCTGACCACGGGCCCCCTGGCAATAGAGCCGCGAGGGTGCCCCATGTAGGCCGGAGGGACTGCGAGAGCTTCGAATTAAGATTAAATTTACGATTCGATTCTAATTCTAATTCGATTCGATCCTAATTCGAATTAAATTCGAATTAGGGCAAGGTCACCAGATGCTCATAAGCACTCTTCAATTCGACACGTCATTTTTCTGGCACGAACTGTTTGGTCCCTCGAATGCATTTCTCGGTGGACTCTGGCGGACTGTCTATATCTCGGTGATCGCACAAGTGCTGGCGGTGGTCATTGGACTCGTCGTGGCGTTGGCGCGCCGGTCCACGCTGCGGATAATTCGTGGCGTGGCCGGCGCGTACGTCTGGGTGCTGCGCGGAACGCCCCTACTGGTTCAACTCGTGATTGTCTATGACGGATTAGCCGCCACGGACATCTACAGATTCCAGGACGTGACCGTACTGGGGGTCACGATTCTGGCGAGCGTTCAAGCCGCAATATTGACGCTGGCCTTGAATGAGAGTGCGTACATGTCCGAGATAATCCGCGCCGGTCTCGCCGCCGTCGACGTTGGCCAGAACGAGGCTGCACTGTCGGTGGGGATGACGCCGACCCAGGCGATGCGCTACGTCGTGGTTCCTCAAGCCATGCGCTTCGTGATCCCGCCCCTGGGTAACGATTTCAACGCAATGATGAAGAGCACGTCGGTACTAAGCGTCATCGGCGTCCCCGAATTGTTCCTTATTACCCAAGAGATCAGTTCAAGTACGTTTCACACGTTCGAGATTTTCATGGACGCGGCCCTGTATTACCTGGCGCTGACGACGATATGGGCGTTCATCCAGACGTGGCTCGAGGCCAGGGTTGATAGAAGTTGGGGCATCGAGCGAGCACAACGTTCGTGGTGGGCATCAATTCGAGAGCGTTTTCAAGATCCCAAGACCCTCGGAATCGGCAGGAGAGCGTAGTGGTGTCGTCCAGTTCATTTGAAGCGTCGTCAACGGGTGGGGACACCGGACTGATCGTGCACGCGCACGATATTCATAAGTCATTCGGCTCACTCGAAGTACTAAAGGGTGTGTCACTCGATGTCGTACGCGGCGAAGTTGTGGTTCTCATTGGACCCTCGGGTTCGGGCAAGACCACCTTTCTTCGCTGCATCAATCATTTCGAGAAGCCGGACTCGGGCGCAGTCCACGTCAACGGTCATCTGATTGGGTCCAAACTGGACCGCACTGGTCAGCGCACCGAGGCGTCCGCCCGTGACGTCGCAACGCAGCGCGCAGAAATTGGCTTCGTATTTCAACACTTCAACCTTTTTCCCAACCGCACTGCGTTGGAAAATGTGATGCTCGGACCGATCAAAGTCCAAAAGTTGTCAAAGGAGCAAGCTCGCACGTTGGCGATGGAACAACTTGAGAAGGTCGGGCTGGGCAACAAAGCCGACAGGTATCCGGCCCAACTGTCGGGTGGACAGAAGCAGCGAGTAGCAATTGCCCGCTCGCTTGCTATGAATCCTGCCCTGATGCTCTTTGATGAACCGACCAGTGCACTCGACCCCGAAGTGATCGGTGAAGTCTTGATGGTGATCCGTGATCTTGCCAATGAAGGAATGACGATGGTCATCGTGAGTCACGAGATCGGCTTCGCTCGCGAGGTTGCTGACCGAGTGGCGATGTTCGATGATGGTCAAATAGTGGAGATTGGTACGCCCCAGCAATTGTTCGATACTCCGAGTCAAGCCCGCACCAAATCATTCCTTTCGAAGGTTTTGTGATTGTCGTGAACAACACCCAACGAACTTCTGCGCGCCGTCACTGCGCTATCGCGACGCCACACGCGCTCGCCACAGAGGCCGCATCTGATGTCATCAGAAGTGGTGGCAACGCCATCGACGCTGCTCTCAGCGCGGCCTTCGTCCTTTCAGTCGTGTATCCACACAACACGTCGCTGGGCGGCGATCTCATCGCGCTCGTGCGTCAGCCAGACGGCACGATCACGACTGTCAACTCGTCGGGTCCGGCCAGTCAACACGTTGACCTCGCGGATTTCCGGACGCGCTTTGGAGATTCGATGCCGGTCACGGGCGTCGATACGATCACGGTGCCCGGCGCGATTGCGGGACTCGCCACGCTGCACGCCTTTGGGGCATCACGCGCGTGGGAGCAGCACCTCAGTGCGGCGTACCACCTTGCGGCGAACGGTGCGCCCGTGGCGTCGAGTCTTGAGGCCGCCACGAAGGAACAGTTCGACCTCGTACGTGGCGATCCCGGACTCGCTGCGCTTCTCGCGCCATTGGGTGAGCCACTTCGCACGGGGGAACGATTCATCCAACCGGCACTCGCGGGCAGTCTGAGGACGCTCGCTGAGGATGGACCCTCTTCCTTCTACGGAGGTCAACTCGGGCGTGATCTCGTTGGCGGTCTCGCTGCACTGGGTGCGCAACTCGACATTTCGGATCTTGGTGAATTTTCGCCACGCCTCGAAGAGCCTCTCCGGGCAACGTACGGACCCTGGGACATCTGGACGAGTGGTCCCAACAGTCAGGGCTTCTTACTCCTCGAAGTCCTCGGCGCACTCGAGACGCTCGGTCCTTCGCGCGATCCACTTGGCCGAGACGCAGACATCCTCAGCGAATTATTCCGTCTTGCCACGAACGATCGAGATACGTACCTTGCCGAGGCGAATCTCATGACAAAGAGTGTGAGTGAGTTGTTGGCACCCGCTCGTCTTGCGGGACTTGGTCGCGAGGCGGTCGCGCGTACGACGGCCACGGCGAACAAGCCAGCGCCTGAGAAGGGTCGACCAAAGGGAGATACGGTCGCGGTGGTGACAGTGGATGGGAACGGGCGCGCGGTGTGTCTCATCCAGAGTGTCTTTCACGCGTTCGGCGCCGCCATTCTCGAACCGTCGACGGGGATTGTCATGCACAACCGCGGTAGTCTCTTCTCTCTTTCTTCCGACTCGGTAAATCAACTCGCACCTCGTCGGCGTCCGGCGCATACCTTGATGCCGGTGATGGTTACGAGAGGGGACGCTGTGGCGTGGGTTGCGGGAACCATGGGCGGCAAAGCGCAACCGCAGATCCTCACGCAAGTTCTCCTGAGACTCTTTGCCGGTGAAGCGCCAGGCGATGCAGTGGCGGCGCCGAGGTGGGTCGTCGGTGGACTTGAAGCCAATCACGTCGAGGAGAAGGCGTACGTGGAATCCCCCATTGCCGCGACAGCACGGCGAAGCATTCAGTCGAGATTGTCAATAGTTGATCTACCCCAACATGACGAGATCACGGGTCATTCTCAAGTGGTCGGAGTACTCGACGATGGAAGTCTCGTGGCCGCATCCGATCCAAGAAGTGACGGTCGCGGGGTCACAGTCGAGATCTCCGAATGACCCCCAGCACGTTTCTAGTACGCCATCGAATGCCACAAGCCCCCCAACGACGATGAGCGGTCTCGACTTCTTCGTAGTTGCCGTCGCGGCGTTCATTGCCGGTGGCATCAATTCGCTCGCCGGTGGAGGAACACTTATATCGTTCCCGGTACTCATTGCCGTCGGCATCCCCGCGTTGCCCGCCAATATCACCAACACGGTGTCGCTCTGCCCGGGATACTTCTCTGGAGCGATTGCCCAGAGGGACGATCTGGCGCCCCAAAAAGTGCGCGCGAAACGCTTGGCGATCTCGGGTCTGTTCGGTGGCGTGATTGGCTCGGTCCTGCTCGAGCTGACGCCCAACAACGATTTTCACACTGCGGTACCGTGGTTGATTCTCATATCGTGTGCTCTCTTGTTGTCGCAGAACCGGGTGCGAAATTGGGTGAACCAGCGTTCCGAGACGCGTACGGTGACGTCACCTTCATCGAGGGTTCTTCGCGACCCGTCACTTGGATCGACCGTCGCGGTGTTCGCGGCGGCCATCTACGGGGGCTTCTTCGGCGCCGGACTTGGAATCATGCTCCTGGGATTACTCGGCTTGTTCTCTGATGACAGCCTGAGGCGCGTCAATGCTCTAAAGCAGGTGCTGTCGCTCGTGATCAACGTCTGTGCCGCACTCATCTTCGCGGTGTCGGGCAACGTTCGGTGGCAGATCGTGCCCATCATGGCCCTGGCGGCGCTTCTTGGGGGGTACGCCGGCGGTCGGCTCACCACTGTCGTGAACCCGACTGCTCTGCGCTGGACCGTGGTTGTCTTTGGACTCGTCGTGGCGGTCAAATTCTGGATACCGTAATCGTCGTTGACGTTACGAATATGTTGGCAACCAGACATTGTGCACCGTCATGATTCGCGGCTGCGGCGACACTCAGAATCTGCCTGGTGACCTCGGTGCTGTCGTGGGAGGGACAAGACTGCAGCCTCACGCTGGTAGGTAAGTCCCTGCACCCCCACAGCCGCACCCTGGTCGAAGAGCGCCCATAGGAGATATGAGTTCGTAGACGCCGCGCCGGTGTGTCCGTTCACGGCCACGTGCACGTGCATCGCATAGCACTTGACTGTGCGACGCCTACTGGAACCGGGCTACCAGATTGTGGTGGCACATCCACAGGCCACGCGGCGCTGTCCCGCGGTGGGTACGGATTTGCAGAACGACCAAGTCGAATGCGAATGTTTCGAGTTGGTTTAGTGTTTGAAAACGACACGCTGAGCTTTGCGCGTCGCCTTATCCACGAAGGCCAGGGGAGAGTTGTGGAAGTAGAACGCGCCTCGACGGTGACGAGGTTGCTGTGGACCTTCGTGTGGTTCTCCATTGTGGCCGTGGGGACGAACGCGTACGGATCATGGGGGGTCTGGCCGGGCTTTAACATCGTCGGCCCACTGATAACACTCCTCGGACTGCTCGGCATGGGGGCCGTGTGGATCGTACCGGTGAAGCACCACGTTGCGCTCGAGAACGTTTCCTTCGCTGCGGCGGTGCTCGCAGTACTCATGGCCGAAGGACCAGTACTCGGGGCAACCGGATTCTTCAGCACCGACGCGGCTGCGTTTAACCAACGAGCCACCGAACTATTGGTGGGCGGCAAGAATCCCTACGCGGCCACGTTCCATCCAGCCCATCTCTTGCTCGACCACGTAAATGATTTCTGGACCTACACCTTGAACGGTGGTCACGTAGACAAGGTTTCGTACCCCGCGGGCTCGTTCCTCCTCCAAGCACCGTTGCAGATCCTGGGACTGCGTCACTTGGGAACCAACTGGCTCGACCTGTTGGCGTGGATCGTGGCGGCCATCATCTTGTTTCGAGTCTCGCCGTGGTACGCAAAATGGCTCTCACCGCTGTTGTTGCTTGCGTCGATGTTCACGTACATGTTCACGTTCGGTGGCACCGACGCCCTCTTCGTCCCCTTCTTGATGCTCGCGGCCTTGCGGTGGGACGATTTCGTTGTCCCGAGCGGTCCTCGATGGCAGAAGTGGATCGGACCGGTCTCGCTCGGGATTGCGTGCTCCATCAAACAGACGCCGTGGTTCACGGTGCCCTTCTTCATCGTCGGCATTGTGATCGAAGCCAACCACCTCCACGTCCCGGTCGTGCGCACGGTGTCGCGATACTGCGCGTTCGTCGCCGGCGCCTTCTTGGCGATCAACCTGCCCTTCATACTCTGGTCGCCTAGTGCGTGGTTGCGAGGGGTCCTCTTGCCCATGACGCAACCACTCGTCCCCGACGGTCAGGGCATCGTCTCTCTCGTGACCCATGGCCTCTTGCACGTGGTGCATCCGCTCGACTTGCAGGTCGCTGGTCTGCTCGTCATGGCTGCGTTGCTCGCGGCCCTCTATTTCTGGTATCCGTTGCTCAAGCGGTCGTGGATGTTTGCGATTCCGCTCATCTTGTTCTTGCCGAGCCGGAGTCTTTCAAGCTATCTCGTGGACTTTGTTCCCGCGGCCTTCGTGATGGCCCTGACGACCCACCGCGTCCCCGAGGCCTTGGTGTCAACCCCTAGGACGACGTTACGAAGATGGGCTGTGGGTGTACCGGTGGCCCTGTCGATCGTGGCGGTGGTATTCGCGTTCAGTTCGCCTCCGCTCACACTACGCATAGATCGCTACGGGTCATCGGCCGACAATCAGTACATGAGCGATATGACCCTCACCTTCACGAATAACACCAATGCCACGATTTCTCCACACGTGATGGTCCTCATTGGATCGGGACATCCGATTGGATTCTGGAGACCGTCCAACGCGGCGCGACGGGTCACCCTTCGAGCGCACTCTCGCGTCACGGTCACCCTCGAACCCCCCAAGTACATGGGGGCACCGAAGTACCACCAAAGCTGGCTCGTTGAGGTGTTGACGAAATCGCCCGCCGCATTGACGACGACGCACGTCATGCGGTGGCGCTTTGGACATCGCAACAACTGAACCGGTCTGAGCTCTCCATCGCACCAGCTGCATCGACCGATTGTGACGTCAACCCCGGCGCCGAAGAGACGTCGTCACGGCCAACGCAGCGATGACCCGAGCGTCACCGCTTCACTGCCAGAACCTTTGTTGCGGGCCGGGCTCACCAACAGCCTCCTACGGAGAACCTTGCACCTCCCTCGAGCCAGCGTCAAGATACAACTCCCTCTCTTGGCTCGTCGACCACCATGTCGACGTCGCGATTCGACTTGGTCTCTAGGTCGCGGGCTTCATCCGCGACCACTGACCGCACGGCGATGCTCGAGCGAGGTCGAGCGTGCGCGACACTTAGCTAACCTTCGAAGATCTGTTCACTGAGAGGCCGTATGCGACCAGCACTCAAGATTGTCACCCTCTGCACGGGCAACGTCGCACGCTCGGTGATGCTCGCGTATATGTTGACGACCCTGAGTGAGGCGAACGGGGAAGGGTGGCAAGTGAGGAGTGCCGGAACCCACGTTGTGGAAGGTTCTGCGATGAGCGCTCGCACGAGAGACGCTCTGCTCGGCATCGAGGAGCTCGGTCATCACCACTACAGCGCGCACCGCAGTCACCAAGTGGACGACGAAGACATCCACTGGGCCGACATCGTGCTCGCGAGCGAGGCGTTGCACGTCGGGTACGTGCGAGACCGTTTCGAGGGCGCGAGGGGCAAGACTGTGCAGATCCATCAGTTCGTTCGTCACGCGCCCCTCGACGAGACATTCGACGTCCAACTACTCGAGTTTGCTTCAATGGACCCCGATGCCCAGCTCGACGTCCTCGACCCTGCGGGTGGCGATGACGCGACCTACCGGGCGTGCGCGCACGAGCTCTGGGAGATGGCCCAGGTGTTCGCGACGGTTGTGGGCGACTAATCCTCGAGCTGGATCGCGCGTAGGCCGCCCCAGGCGAGGGTCGCGATGCGAGACGCGAGACGCTGAGCCTCGTTGCTCGGAGGCGTTGGCCACCCCAGGGCATTTTGCTGCACCAGCCACCTCACCGCGGCTCCTTCGGCCATGCCGACGATGCCCCCCGCGAGTTGGTTGCGATGCTCGTCGCTGATCGATACGTCGATGAAGGGTTCGACGAATGACACGAGCATGAGCTCGACCTTGCGAAGTTCTCCCGCGTTCTCCCCGTCATGGGAGTGGATGAACAGGACGCGAAACGCGTCGGGGTCGTTGACGACCATCTCGAAGTACACGGCGAAGGCGACCTCGATCTTCTCGCGTGGTGTCTCGGCCTTCGCGACGATGTGGGCGAGTTTCCAGACCATCTTTTGGGCCGTCGAAGTGACGATCTCACGGTAGAGGTCAGGTTTGGACTCGAAGTACTGGTAGAGGATGGGCTTGGTGAAACCCGCCTCTTTCGCGATGTCGTCCATGGTCGTGGCCTGAAATCCACGCACGGCAAAGACCCGCTTGGCTACCGTTAACAAGTGTTCGCGGCGTTCGCCGTGCGGGGGTCGGTCATCAGTGAGCACCATCGACAAGACACTACTTGGCGCTAGTGAATCTGTACTGATTTAAGAAGGTCCGCGAGTCGCTCGGGTAGGTCCGTCACGTTGAAAAATTTTCGGGCGATCTCCAGGTTGCGCTCGAAGAATGCGTCGTCGGGGTGGTCGAGGAAGCGGTCGAGGGCCTCGACGTCGCTGAGATCGAAGAACGTGAAGCCGAAGGCCGCGATCTCACGGGCCACGGGGTAGGGGTTGAGCGCCAGGGGGCGCCGGTGCGTGACCGATTCGAGGACCGGATTGCCGAACCCTTCCCAGGTGGAGGGCATCACGACGAGGTCGGCGGCGGCGTAGGCGTCGTGGATCGAGAACTCGTGCGCGAGGCCGCGAACGGTGGTGACGTTCGATGCGCCGAGCACTCGCTCTAGCTCGGGCTCGTAGCCGTCCTCGGCGGGTCCGAGTATCCACAGTGAGGCGTTGAGCGAGGTGCACAGGTCGAGCGCGCCTTGGATGTTCTTTCGCGCTATGGCGCGCGTCGGGAGCAGTACGAGGCGCTCGTCGCTCGAGCACGCAGGTGGTCGCGCTCGACGACGGTCGCCTTGAGGGGGATCGCAGTCGAACGAGTTCATGATGGTCACCGCCTCGATGCCACGCTCCAAGAGTTCGCGACGCGAGAGATCATTGATGGTGACGTGGCGCCACAGTGGCTCGTCGCGGGGTCCCTCGAGGTGGGCGGGGCGTGGGTTCTCCCGCTGCTCGTGTTCGCTCTCTGGTTACTTCCTGCTCCGCGGCCGAGAGCGGTGGCGGCGATTGTGGCCGTGATGCTGGCGCCACTGCCG
>JABBNY010000056.1 GCA_019352095.1 Acidobacteriota bacterium | reverse complement strand
GACCTCGCGACTGAAGAAGCCAAGGCGGGCGGTGTGCCGGGAGAGGATCTACTGATGAAGGATGTTTGGGCAGATGGAGGCTCGTCATGGCGCAATTAACGTTTCGTGAGGCAATTGCTCGCGGCATCGCTCAAGAGATGCGCCGCGACGAGTCGGTGGTCTTTCTCGGTGAGGACATCGGGGCGGCGGGTGGAGTCTTCAAGGGCACCGTAGGCCTCCTCGAGGAGTTCGGTGGTGTGCGCGTGCGCGACACCCCGATCAGCGAACAAGCGATCCTTGGCGCGGCCATGGGCGCGGCGATGACGGGGCTGAAGCCGATTGCCGAAATCATGTTCGCCGACTTCTTCGCCGTGTGTTGGGACATCGTCGTCAATGAGATCGCGAAGAGCCGCTACATGACCAACGGTCAGATGACCTTTCCACTGGTCATTCGATCGGGCAACGGGGGGGGACTGCGTTTCGGCGCTCAGCACTCCCAGAGCGTTGAGAACTGGGCCATGATGGTGCCTGGCCTGAAGGTAGTCGTGCCCTCCACTCCCGAGGACGTCATTGGTCTAATGGCGGCCTCCATTCGTGACCCCGACCCGGTTATCTTCCTTGAGGCCAAAGCGCTGTACTCGACCAAGACTGACGTACCCGATGGGGAGATCGTCGACAAGCTCGGCACCGCGAAGGTCCTTCGAAGCGGCTCGAACGCGACACTGGTCGCCTTGGGCGCCATGGTGCCCAAGGCCATGAAGGCCGCCGAGGAACTGGCGGTTCAGGGTATTGACTGCACGGTGGTGGACGTGCGTTCGCTCGTGCCGCTCGACACCCAGACGCTACTGCGTGAGATTTCCGCGACCGGTCGACTCTTCACCGTCGAGGAGAATCCTCGCCTGTGCGGTTGGGGTGGCGAGTTGTCGTCGATCGTGAGCGAGGAGATCTTCTACGACCTCGACGGTCCGATCGTACGTATCACGACTCCCCATATCCCACTGCCGGCGGCGGACGCCCTCGAGGACATGGCGATCCCCTCGGTGGAACGCATCGTGACCACGGTGTCTAAATCAATGAATTCCTGAATCACCGAGCGTCGCGGGAACCCGCGACAAAAAGACAGGTCACTGTACTGCCCACTTGTTTCTGCGTGAAGCAAGTGGGCAGTGCCTTTACGGGAGGCGAATATCGCGGATCTCGGCCGCAGCCTCACGCTCTTCGTCACTGAGCGTGGTGACCTTGACTGGGACCACGATGGTCCAGTGCTTTCCGACCGGGCAGTACTGTAGCCGCCACCATCCGAGGCGAAGCGACTTGATCGACACCCCGGGAACCCAAATCGTCGTGAAGAGATGACCACCTCGACAGCGCACCACTGTGTTGCCACCCATGCCTTCGTAGCCGCGCTTTCTGGCCACGAGCGTCATCAGGCATAACGAAGCCACCACCACCGCCACTATTCCTAGGCGACAGTTTCGAAACCGTCGAGGACCGCAACACGCGAGAGACTTCATACTCTCGGGTATAGCAGCAATTGGATCTGAGCAGAATTCGACGCCCCCTCGGTCCGAAATCAGAAAAAAGGGCAAAAGTGCGCCCCTTTGGCTCAATTGAGGCCGTCGTTGGTCCGTAATAGCAACCAGAAGGTATCCGTGAACGTTCAAAGTGGGGAGCGAGAGGACTATGAAGCCGATCAGGGTAGGGGTGGTTGGCTTGGGCGTCATGGGACGCCAGCACCTTCGCGTCCTTCGAGGACTCGTCGAGTTCGACGTGGTCGCCATCGCCGATCCAAGGATCGGTGACTACGACACGTTGGCCGAATGTGCTGCCGGAATCAGTATCCACTGCGACCCCGAAGAGCTCCTGGGCCACGACCTCGATGCCGTCGTCATTGCCAGTCCCACGTCACTGCACGTGCCCCAGGCCACGTACTTTCTCCAAGCGGGCGTGCACGTTCTGCTCGAGAAGCCCATCGCACCCGACATCGCGAGCGCGCGCACGTTGGTGCAGGTGGCGCGAAGGAGCCACGCGCGATTGCTAATTGGGCACATTGAACGGTTCAACCCCGCCATTGACGCATTGCAATCGCTGATCGCGGGAGGAAACCTCGGCCGCGTACTCTCCATCTCCGCACGCCGAGTAGGCGTGGCGCGGCCAGCGCTGCCGGCGACGAACGTCATCGCCGACTTGGGCATCCACGACATCGACATCATTCAATTGCTCACGGGGAGTGAACCGGTGGTGCTTGGCGCGACCGGGGGGTCACTTCCGGGCAATCACCAGGAGGATTTTGCGTTCGTTCTGCTCTCCTATGGCGATGTGGCGGCGGCGGTAGAGACCAACTGGATCACACCGTTGAAGAGTCGCCGACTGAGTGTCACCGGCACAGGCGGTTTCGTCGACCTCGACTACGTACGACAAGAGGTGACGGTCTACGAAGGTCGCATTGACCCCGTTGATAACCCGACGGCCCATTTCAGCGCGGTATGGCAGACCGCACAGGGTAGGCCGCTGTGGGTGCTGCAAGGCGAGCCACTGATGCGTGAACTGCTGCACTTCGCTGAGTGTGTGCGTGGACACAGTGAACCGGCTGTTTCGTGCGAAGAAGCGCTCGCGGCGCTCGCGGCGTGTCAGCGGGCAACGGACTGGGTTCGCGAGGCGCAGCCGAAGTTGGTGGCGACGTCACATGTCTGAGGCCGTGGCGATACGAGGGGTTGTCGACATCTCCGACTCCGCCTTTGTGGCACCGACCGCGATCGTTGAAGACGGTGCGCACCTGGGACGCGGTGTGAAGGTGTGGCACTTCAGCCAAGTTCGCAAGGGCGCGAGCATCGGCGACAACACGATCATCGGCAAGGGTTGTTTCATCGATGAGTCCGTGCCAGTGGGCGAGGGCTCGAAGATTCAAAACGGATCAGAGATCTACGCTCCCGCGTCACTTGGCCGGGGCGTCTTTGTGGGTCCCCACGTCGTACTTACGAATGATCTGCACCCGCGCGCCGTCGCGCGTGACGGCGCGGTGCTCGGCGCCACCGATTGGCACGCCACGGGGTGCCGTATTGATGAAGGGGCGGCCCTGGGGGCGGGCTCGGTGATCGTGTGCACGAGCGTGGGCGCGTGGGCGCTGGTCGGTGCGGGAAGTGTGGTCACGCGCCCCGTGGCGCCCCATGCGCTTGTCGTCGGGAATCCGGCGCGGCAGATTGGCTGGGTCTGTTACTGCGGAGAGCGCGTTGAAGGCGAATGTGAAACGTGTGGCTGGAGGGCGCCGTGATTGGGATTTCGAAATTGTCGCTCGGCGCGGGCGAGGAGGAAGCGGTTCTTCGGGTCGTGCGGTCGGGTCAGTTGGCGATGGGCCTCGAGACCCAAGATGCGGAAACCGAGTTCTCGAAACGACTCGGTGGCGTTGAATGTATCGCCGTGTCCAACGGAACGGTTGCCATAACGCTCGCGTTGGCTGCCATGGGCGTTGGCCCCGGTGACGAAGTCATCACCACGTCGTTCTCCTTCATAGGCACCGTTGAGCCCATAATCCAACTCGGTGCGACACCGATCTTCGCGGACGTAGACCTGCGTAGCGCGAATATTGGTGTCGATGGCATAGAGGCACTCATCACCAGCCGGACCAAGGTGATCCTGCCGGTCCACCTCTACGGACGACCGGTCGACCTGGCGGCAATTCGCGCCATAGCGAGCAAGTACAACCTTGCGGTACTCGAGGATGCGTGTCAGGCCATCGGTGCGAGTGATGCGAACACCGGCGGGATAGGTAGTTCGGGGACCGCGGTCTTCTCCTTCTATGGGAGTAAGAACATCGCGTGCGGTGAAGGGGGGCTCGTGACAACTGATGATCGGCAGCTCGCCGAGCGGGTTCGGCTCCTTCGAAGTCACGGTTCGATCGAAACGTATCGTCACGCACTGGTGGGCTACAACGCGAGGATGACCGATCTCCAGGCAGCGATACTGCGCATTCAACTCGAGTCGCTCGACCGCGTCACTGCGGGACGACGCTCGAACGCTGCGTACTACCACGAGTCGATCCACAATGATGCCCTCTTTCTACCGCCAGGTGATGACGTAACCAGCGTCAGCTGCTTTCATCAGTTCACCCTTCGTCTTCGAAGTAAAGCCGATCGAGATGACCTGCAGGCGTGGACGACCGAGCACGAAGTTGAGACTCGTGCCTACTACCCTTATGCGCTGTCGAGTCATCCGGTGATCGAGGACCTGGGTCTGGGTGCTCGGTGTGACAACGCAGACGCGCTATCGAACGTCGTGCTGTCGATCCCGGTGCGTGAGTCATTGAGCGATGACGAACGAAAGCACGTGGCGGACGTGATCAGTGGGTGGGAGCCCTCGAACTCGTAATCCGACGTGAAGGGCCACTGGTTCGTGAAGTGCCCATTGGGTAGCGCATTAATTGTTCATCGTCAACCACGTTCGATGACCGTCCCGACTTGAGCGTGCGAAGAGACTGTCGTCGTGGTGGGAGGTGAATCCCCTAGACGAGCCAGTCCTCGACCGAAGCGGCGCCCGAAGCGTAATGCTGCTGTACCAACTTTTGGATATTTCGAATCCCGTGCTCCAGCCGGTCTCTTCGTTCGCAGAGTTCACAGCGCTGTTCTTTCACCCGCGCTAACAGACTTGAGACGACGTCGAGATCACCGAGATCGCTCGTCGCCAACTCTGCGTGCAGCTCGAGTAATTGAATCGAGTCCTCATTGGAGAGCTCGGCCGCGGCCGCTACGGACGCCGAAGCGTCCGGTGACAGCGACCAACCGCCACCGACCCATCCGGTGGTGAGCATGTCGGGCATGTCGTCGACCAGCGTCTGCAATACCTCATCCGTTCGAGAGGCCCAGCATCGATTCAGTATCTTGAGGTCGAGCGAAAGCACGCCAATGGCGTAGGAGACGAAGACCGACGTGCGAACGAGTTCGCCTCGTACTTCGCGCAGCGTCCTGGTGGGCATCGTTACGTCGACTTTCTCCGCGTAGCGAAGAAGTTCGTCAATGGCACCGAGGTTGTCATCCATTAATCGCCATGATACGGCCAAGTTGCAAAAATTCCACAAAGTCGTGATACGGCCCTCAATTATTGTTTCGAGTGGTCCGTAATTGCCTAAGTGACTGCTGAAGTTTTTGAGAGACGAGCCGCGTCAGTGGAGTTGGTGGCGCGCGTGCCAACTCGAAGTCACATGACCCTCGACGTCTCGAGAGTGACGTTACGTGGCGTTGATCAGGTCGTTGTCGTCAACCTCGCACCGGGCGTGAACCCGAGCACCGTGTCATTTGCGAAGTCGCCGCTTAAAACCATCGCTGATCAGGAGAAGAGTGGGCCAATACACCGACGGGCGTTCGGCGTTGGTCCTACGGGCGTCGAAGCACCTCTCGTCGCAGCGCGCGACGCAACTAACGGACTTCGAAGGGAGAAAGTCGTTCGTAGGTCACTGCGGGCATTAAGCGTCGCTGTCGAGGCGTTGGTCCCATTCGTCGTCGTCACGCCTCAGGCTATATCGAATGTTTACAATGCATGGCTTGAGACCAGCGTCACAGTGACACGCCAACACATGAGAGCGCGCGAGGACGTGATGGGCGTCAGTGCGGTGATGACGTGACGGCGCCTCACGACATGACAAGTGCCAACGGCGACCCGAGTGAGAACGAGTTGTCGGCACCCCTCTTGTCGGTGTGTCTCATCGTAAAGGACGAACAAGAGATGCTCGGTGCATGCCTTGAGTCCGTGGCCAACGTTGCCAACGAGATCGTGGTGTACGACACGGGATCGAGTGACCGAACCATCGAGATCGCGCGCGACGCGGGAGCAAAGGTACTCGAAGGCTATTGGGACAATGACTTCGCGAGGGCTCGCAATGTGGCGTTGGAGAACGCGACCGGAGACTGGGTGCTCACTCTTGACGCCGATGAGATCTTTCAATGCGACGCCGACGCCCTCACTGCGCTGTTGCGCGGAGCGAGCGCGGAGGTCGAGGCCTATATGGTGGCGGTCGAGAACCTTGAAGGTGCCGGCAGCTTGGGCATGGCCCATATGTCGGTGCGGATTGCTCGACGCACAGCGGCCCTATGGCATTACAGCCTGCACGAACAGTTGTTGCCGGTTGACAGTCCCGAACGCGACCTTCGTCGCGAGTACTGGAGCGAAGCTCGCATTGTTCACCGGGGGTACCTCGCCCAAGTGATGAAATCGAAGAACAAGGCCCAGCGCAATTTGACGATCGCCAAGGCCGCCCTTGATGAAGATGAAGCAAACAGGCCGTACGCCACATTGAACTACGGCAGATCGCTGGTCATGGCGGGACACTTGGAAGAGGCCGTCGACGTCCTTCGAGAGGCCGCCACCTATTCAACGCTAGGGCCCTTCTCGCGTACGGTGCTTACGGTACTGGTGGCACTCTTGACTGACCTTGGACGATACGACGAAGCACTTGAGGAAGTGCTCGAGCTCAGGAAGATCTCAACGAACCAGATCGCTGCGGACATCGCTGAGGGTCGAGCGCGCATCGCCAAGGGAGAGACTGAACGTGGACTCGCTATTCTCGCGCGCTTGCCGACGCGAGGCCGCGATGATGATGCCCTCGAGCATGACATTCACCTACTCACCGGCGTACGTTCCAATGCCCTCGCATCCCTTGGGCGATACGGTGAAGCGGCTGACCTCGTGCTCGATTCTGTGCGCGCTGAGGGTGTGATCAAAGCAGATCTAGCGGAACTGGTGGGGTGGTTGGTGAAAGAGGGGCGTAGCCCCTCCGAGATCGCTCGAGCGCTCAGCGTCGACGACTTGATACCAGCGCTCGGGCAGATGATTCATTTGAACGTGGCCGAAGCGGACGCGGTGCTCGAAGGCGTCTACGAGAGTTTCCCCGAACGATTGGAGACCTTGGCCGTCGCGAGCCGGATCGGTCCGCGACTGGCATTGGAGCGGGCTCTGGTCTGGTCGTCGCGACTGCGAGAGCGTGGTCTGGCGAGCGCGTGCCCGTTAGTGGCGATCGCTGGTGACGCGAACGTTGATCCTCGAACGCGCGTACTCGCTGCCGCGGTGGTGTTTGGGACGTATGGCGATCGTGCGGTAGTGCGCTCGGTGCACGAAGCCCGGGCACTGCTTGACGCGCAGAATCTGAGCGAGAGCACTGAGCAGATTGCGCGATTGGCTCCGGGGCTGCTCGAGGCCGAATACGTTGAGCCCGCCGCACTCGTGAGCGATGACACGCGCGTGGCGCCGATTCCGACCAAGTTCGTGCGCGCCGCGCGAGAACGCACCACACTGACCACCCTGCGCGTGCCGGCCCTGCGTGGGGGCGTCAACGTGGTGGGCTCTTTCAGCGGCACCTCGATCGACGCCGAGATCGCTCGAACCATCGCGAGGGCACTCGTGGTGAGCGGTTTTGCGGTCTCGACCACTGACTACAACTCAGATGGCAGAAGAGGACCGGTTTCGTGGTCGCACGTCGACGCCGGAGATCAGCCCTACGGCACGAGCCTGTTGGTGATCGCGCCCGAGGAGCTGGGCAATTACGCCATGGATGAAGGCACCGCTGCGTTCGAAAATCGATACGCGATCGGCGTGTGGCGCGCGGAGTTTGATACTCCGACGACGTTGATGGGTGTTACGGCACAGATGTTGCGCGAGATCTGGACACCGGGGAAATTTGCCGCTGACGTGGTTCAGCGTGTGACCGATCGCGAGGTGTTAAAGATGTCGCTGCCGCTCGGTGCGGCCCAGGGCTCGGAGCGTGCGGTTGGCGAATGCGCGGGAACGGTATTTCTCGCGAGCGTTGACTACGCGGGTGGGTTCCTTCGCCAAAACCCGCTCGACACGGTAGAGGCCTTCTGTCGGGCCTTTGCGTGCGGTGAGGGTCCGCGCTTGGTGATCGAGACCGCACACGCTTCGAGGTATCCGCTGGATCACGCCGCACTCTTGCACGCGGTCGGTGCGCGAGACGACATCGAGGTCATCGAGAGTGACGAAGGTGCGACCGGACGATTCATCTACGACTGGAAGCCCGATAACGCGTGCTTCGTGTCACTGCACCGAAGCGAAGGCACCGGTCTCGCGCTTTCGCGGGCTATGAGTTCTGGAATCACTTCAATCGTGACGGCGCATTCGTGCGGTGCAGAACTGCTCGGCGAGCGCGACAGCTTTCAGGTGCCATTCGTTATGGAGAAGGTTCCCGACAGCGAGAGTTACTTCGCTGCGAGTGAGTACTGGGCGCAGCCCGATGTGGATCAAGCCGCGACTGCAATGCGATTGGCCGCCGAGGACGCCGCGTTGCGTCGCGTCAAGGGGCGACGCTCGAAGGAGCGCGCGCAACGACTCTTTTCGGTGTCTTCGCTGCGCACGATGAGGGAGCGCTTGAGTCGCATCGAGCGGCTCTATTACGCGAAGGAGACCAGCGCCACGCGTGACGAGGTCACCCTGGCGACGACAAAGTAGATATTTCGTAGATGACCCTCTCAACTCTCGTCGCAGGTGGTCCGTAGTTGAAGTTGGAGCACGGAAGCTCCAACTTCCTTAGGGAAGTATTTATGTCATCAGGAGGACAAAGCCCATGTCGGGACTTCTAATTAATTACAATGCGGCTGCAGTTGCTGCATACAACAACCTGGACCAGACCAGTGCGAGCTTGACCAAGACTGTGGGCCAACTCTCGTCCGGTTTGCAGATCCAATCAGCGGCGGACAATCCTGCGGGATACGTCGTTGGTCAGTCTCTGCAAATGGAAGCCAACGGTTACACCCAGGCAATCAGCAACGCCCAGGATGCGGTCTCCGTACTCCAGACGGCGCAGGGAGCGCTCGGCCAGGAGGCAACAATCCTTCAGACCATGAACACCCTGGCGACCCAAGCGGCCAACGGTGGTTCGCAGAGCGCGTCATCGCAAGCCGCAGCGCAAGCTGAGTTCGCTTCACTGACGTCTCAGTTGGATCAGATTGCCTCGAGCACCAACTACGGTGGAACAGCACTGTTGAACGGCTCGTACGCGGGTACGTTCCAAGTGGGTCCCTACAACCAGACGGTTGACCAGATCTCGGTGGCCATCAGTTCCGCCAGTTCAGCGTCACTGCTCGGCTCCACTGCTCTGAGTCTTAACACAACCACTGGTGCTCAGGCCGCGATGTCTGCGGTGCAGGCAGCAATCGGGACAGTGGCGACCATTGCCGCAAGTGTCGGTGCCTCGCAGAACGAGATCACCGCGGTGTCGGCGAACTTGACCACGGCCCAGCAGAACATCCAGTCAGCTCACGCGAACCTGGTCGACGTCAACGTGGCGCAAATGACCTCACAGTTCACGTCCCAGCAGATCCTCGAGCAGGCGGGTGTGTCGATTCTGGCGCAGGCGAGCCAGCTGCCGAGCTTGGCCCAGAAGCTGTTGCCGTAAGCCGATGGCCCGGGCTCTAAGGCCCAGGCTTCGAAAGGCGTCACATCGTGAGTGCATCCTCGCCCCCAAGCAAAGATGGGGATGCACTCACGGTGTGCACAACGACCAACATCACCACCGTGACTGAAGCAAAAGTGGGGAATGGCAGATGACATTAGGACCCGTAAGTTTTGGAGGACTCTTCTCCGGACTCAATACCGCAGCGGTGATCAGCGCCGAGATGGCGGTCTACCAGCAGCCACTCACCACGCTCCAGAATCAACAGACGACGCTCAACACGCAGATCTCTGACTTTCAGACGCTCAGCTCGCAATTTCTCTCGCTCCAGCAATCAGCCGACGCCTTGGCGACACCCACCGCGTTCTCCCAGGCCTATTCAGTGGGCTCGTCAAACTCACTCGCGGTCAGCGGCACCGTCACCGGTGGCACGACGGCCGGGTCACTCACGTTAGCGGTGAACCAATTGGCGTCGGGCTCAACGCAAATATCAGCCGGCACGGTGTCAGCCACCAACGACGTGGTCGCCTCAGGAAGCCTTCTCGTCGCCTCGGGCGGTGCAGCGCTCGGCATCTCATCATTCGGCGCCAGCTCGGGTTTGACGATCGGCGCACATTCAATCAGCGTCCAACAGGCTTCGGCCGCCGCCAACGTCCAGGCGGGTTCGGCGCTGGCCGCGAGTACGACGATCACGAGTTCGAACAACACCTTGAACCTCACGGTGAACGGAACCCCAACCGCCCTGACCATCGGCGCGGGTACCTATACGCCAACCCAACTCGCCCAGGCAATCACCCAGGCGTCAAGCGGCGCGATCAGTGCCAGCGTGAACGCGAGTGGAATCCTTTCGCTCTCGACGACCCAGCAGGGATCGAGTGCGTCCCTGCAGATCACCGGCGGCACGTCGCTCGGTGCGCTCAGCCTCACCACGGGATCGGCGGTGTACGGGACCGACGCCAAGATCAACGTTGACGGCACTGTCTCGACGATCACGAATATCGCGGGTTCGGGAACGACCCAGGTGTCGCTCGCATCAGGCACGGGCGGGACGTTGGTGGCCAACCTCTCTGGAGGGGTCAACGTCGGGAGCATGAGCGCCCAAAACGTGTCGACGGGTGACGGATCGCTCTCGTCGGTCGTCGCGGCGATCAACGGTGCGAACGCCGGCGTCTCGGCGACGGCATTGCAGGTCGGCGCCAACCAGTACGCCCTTGAGGTCAACTCCACCAATACCGGCGTCTCGGGCGGGGCAACCATCGACGCCCAGGCCTTCTCCGGGTCTTCGCTGGGCGCACTTCAGACCACCACGCAGGCCCAGAACGCCGTTGTCTCGGTGGGTGGAGCCAACGGGTATCAAGTGACCTCGAACACGAACACACTCACCGGGCTTCTTCCGGGTATCTCGGTCAATCTCAGTCAAGTGACGACCAACCCGGTGACCCTAAGTGTTGCGCCTGACGGTTCCCAGGTCGCGAACCAGGTCTCCACATTTGTGGATGCCGCCAATCAGATTCTCTCAACGATCGCGACCGACACCGCGTACAACGCATCGACGAACGTCGCAGGACCCCTCAATGGCAACACACCCCTAACCGAGCTCGCGCAAAAAGTGCTGTCGTTGGTCGGCAACGTCATTGGCTCGTCGGCGGCAGGCTCTGACGGCACCGCGGGCGAGACAGCCGGTCTCGCGCTCTCGACGACTGGCACTATCACGTTCAATAAGGCCGCGTTCACCACTGCCTACAACGCGAATCCGACGGCGGTGCAAGCCCTGTTCACCGAGGGTGGCACCTTCAGTCCGGCCTCGTCGAGCTACAACGGCGGCGTAACGGTCGCGGGCGCATCGAACACTACGACCCCTGGCCCGTACAGCGTCGCCATCAGCCAATCGGCCACGCAGGCGAGTGACACTGGTGCAGCGACGTTCGCCACCACCGCCGCGACGCTCGCCTCAGCCGAGACCTATTCGGTGACGTCGGGCACCAAGACCGCCACCTACGCCGCGAGCGCCGGAGAGACGATCGCCAACGTGGTGAGTGGCATGAACGGCGCCTTGGCCGCCTCGGGCATCGACGTGTCCGCATCGCTCGCGTCCACCGGCTCTTCGTACTCGTTCAAGTTGAACTCGGCCGCGTACGGTTCGGCCGCCACCTTTGGCGTCAGCGCCTCGGGCTCGGACCAATTGGGACTGACTACCGCGGGCACCACCTACGCCGGCGTGGACGTGGCGGGCACCATCAACGGCCAAGCGGCCACTGGTACTGGTCAGATCCTCACGCTCAACAGCTCCACCGACCCCGCGAGCGGGCTGGTACTCCAGGTCACGACGCCGGGTATTACCTCGCTCACGACACTCGGTACGGTGAATTACGCCCCGGGGATGGCCCAGGGACTCGCGAACGTCGCCGAGCAAGTCACCATGGCCCCCTACGGCCAATTGCCCGACACCCTCACGGGGCTTCAGAACACGCTCGCCAACGTTGGCATCCAGATCAAACAACAGCAGTCGTTGGTCGCCACGATGCAAGCCACCCTCACCAAAGAGTTCACGACCATGGAGCAGACCTTGGCGCAGCTCTCGGCGGAGAGCAAGTTCCTCTCCAGCTGGTCCAATTCTGGAAGCTCGTCGAGCTCGAGCTCGTCGGGCGTCTTTGGAGGTTCCTCGAGTTCCACTACGACCACTCAGTTGGGTGGATAAGGACTGCTCATGTCGCTCTCAAACTCAGCCTCGGCGTATCAAAGCCAAGCGGTACAGACCGCCAATCAGCCTCAATTGCTCGTGATGCTCTTCGACCGACTCGCAGTCGACATTGCCCGCGCCGAGTTGGCGATCGAGGCCCTCAACTACGAAACAGCGAATGAGACGCTCCAGCACGCGCAAAAGATCGTGCGGGTACTCAGCAGCTCGCTCGACCCCGATGGCTTCAGCGGCGGTCAGGAGTTGCTCGCGATCTACGTTTTTCTTGAGAACCACCTCATCAAGGCCAATCTCGAGAAGAACGTCGCGGTGGTGAAAGAGTGTGCCGACTTGGTGAGGCCCATCCACGAGGCGTGGCGTCGGGCCGTCAATGCGAATGAGCGAGCGAATGTCTCCTCCAACTTGGGATGAGTACTTGGCCGAGGCATCGGCCCACCTGGCGGCGGTGCGCGCGACGAGCGAGCGTGGCGCGCCACCACCGAACCCGCCCGCGCGACCCGAGGGTCCGCCGCCAGAAGAGCGCCTCGAGCAAGTTCGCTCCTTGGCAATGGGGTACGACCAATTGGCACTCGAGTTGCTCACGAGGATGCAGGCCATGGACCAGCGCCGGCCCGTGTCTCAAGCGAAGAACCCCCACCAGGAACTCCTGCCCGCCCGCTACATCAACACACCGATCTGAAGGCCATTCGTCGTCACAAGAACACGTGACGACGAGACTTCAGAAAAAAGTCATCCCACCCCCTCAACTCTCGCTCTGAGGGGGACGTAACTACAACTGAGCACGGACCGCTCTGCATCGCGCCAGGAAGGCTTACATTCCCATCGCGCAGAGGAGCGGCTTTGGCTGGTGCTACCCAAGCTATTGGCATCTTGCAATTCGCACTCGATGCCGTTGTCCAACAACAACAAGTCATCGCGAACAATATTGCCAACCAGGACACCCCTGGTTATCAGGCAAATCAAGTGAGCTTCGAGTCCTCTCTCGCCCAGGCCCTGCAATCGGGCGGGTCCGCCTCCGTTCAGACTTCACCCGAGGGTCTGCCCTCTGGGGTCAACGGCAACAACGTGTCTCTCTCGACCGAGATGACGTTCATGGTGGAGAACAATCTCGCAAATCAGACCGTGGACAACGCCCTGAGCGGCCAATTCACGATCTTGACCGACGCATTGAGCGCGTAGGGGGAGCCATGAGTTCAATTTGGAGTTCCATCGATGTCGCGGGATCCGGAGTGACGGTTGACCAGACGTGGATCAACGCCATCTCGAGCAACGTCGCCAACATGAACGACGGCGCGACCCCGGGCAAGCCCGTCTACCAGGCCCAGACGGTCGTGGCCGGTGAACAGGTACCGCTGGGCACCGTGGGCGAATCCGCCATGGGCACGGGCGTCCAAGTCCAGGCCATCGATCTTGGTCCCTCACAGGGTCAGAATTCATACGAGCCAACCAACCCACTGGCGAATGCGCAGGGCGAGGTGGCGTATCCGGTCGTCGATCTGGCGGCACAATTGACCGACCTCGTCCAAGCTCAGACGTCCTACCAAGCCAACGCCAAAGTGATGGTCGACGCCAAGAGCGCCTACCAGGCCATCCTCAACATCAAGGCGTAATGATGATTCCCGCTATCCCTCCCATCCCCTCGATCAGTACTTCAATCGCGTTAGGCATCGCCCAGACCCCTGGGGTGGGCGCCGCGGGGGCGGCGAGTGGGGTCGGTGCCGTCAACGCAGCGGGTTCAGGCTCGTTCCAGAACATCCTCGGCCAGGCAATCGACGCACTCAACGGTACGACCAACAATGCCACCAACGTCTCCCTGCAAGCCGCCGCCGGCACGGCCAGCGTCGCTGACGCCACCATCGCCACGACCGAGGCGGACCTCGCCACCCAGCTCGCGAGCGGCGTGACCAGCAAGGCCGTGACGGCGCTCAACTCGATCATGAACATGCCGATGTAGTCCTATGGCACTGCTCCCGTTCAACGCCGAAGCCCTCAGCGCAGTCAGTGGTCGAGCACGCTCGGCCCTCTCTGGCTTTACGACCGGTCAGCGGGTGATCTCGGTGCTGGCGGTGATCGGGTTGGCGATCGGTGGCGTGGCGTTCGTCAACATGGAGTCCAAGCCCAGCTTCCAGCCGCTGTTCACGAACCTGCAGGCGTCAGACTCTGGCGCAGTGGTGGCCCAACTCACCACCTCGCAGATTCCGTACCAATTGACCAACGGCGGCTCGACCATCCTCGTGCCTTCCAACATGGTCGACCAGGAGCGAGTGGCCCTCGCCCAGCAGGGTCTGCCCACGTCGGGCACGGTTGGTTTCTCCAACTTGGAGAAGAGCGGCATCACGACCTCTGAGTTCGTCCAACAAGTCGAGTACCAACAAGCACTTGAAGGGCAGCTCCAACAGACCATCGAGTCCATCCAGGAGCATCTCGTAGGTGCACAGAAAATTATTACCCAGATTATTGAACGCAAA
>JABBNY010000055.1:6584-14708 GCA_019352095.1 Acidobacteriota bacterium | reverse complement strand
CGTCGAGCGCTCGCGATCGGTATCCTCGATGCGCAACACGAATTCACCGCCACGGGCTCGGTGGCGGTGCCGCAACGATTTGCGTCGGGTGCCATCAACGGGGGTTCGGCGATCGTATTGGTTACCCACGACGGCGGCGTGAGCTGGAGCGGCGTCAGCTTTGCCGTCCCCTCGCACGTACCCAGTGGCGTACAAGAAGATGCGTTCATGGCCGTCGGGGATGTGCAATGCCCGCAGGTCAACAACTGCATCGCCCTCGGGGTATCGAATCAGGGGTCGAAGACGACTCCGGTGTACACGGGCGGTTTGGACATCTCAACTGCAAGTAATACGTAGGCAAATGTCCAGTGGTAGGTACGATGACCGTACTTCAACTATCGAACGTTCTAGAAAGTGAGGAGCAGTGGCAGCGAGTAGATCACGCAACTCAAGTAGCTCGAGGATCACGTGGGCCGCGGTGGTGGCTGTTCTCGCTCTCGTCCTCGTTCTCGTGGGCGTGCGTATCAGCGGCATTAGCAATGACGCGTCGCCTTCAACGAACGCGACCACGGGGGCGCGTCAGGCATCGTCCACTCTTCTCAAAGAGGTCACTGGCCTCAACGTAGGTGTAGCCAACGCGGTCGGCGTCACGTCTCCTGCGACCTCGGTGACGTCGCCTGTGAAGATTGCGGGTCAACCAGCCCTTATTTCGCATGGACGTCCCGAGCTGTTTTACGTTGGAGCTGAGTACTGCCCCTACTGCGCTGCGCAACGCTGGCCGTTGGCAGTCGCGCTGGGGCGATTCGGGACCTTTTCACGGTTGGGTCTGACGGAGTCCGCGCCGTCACCCGAGGCCTACCCCCTGACCCCCACCTTCACTTTTTACCAATCCACGTATTCATCAAAGTACGTGACGTTTGTATCGGTTGAGACCGAGACGAGAACTCACCAGCCACTGATGACAATGCCCAAGGTTGAGGGCGCTTTATTCTCGAAGTACGACGTCGAAAAGTACTTGCCCGTGAACGGGCCCGGACCGGGTGGTTCCATCCCTTTCTTGGACTTTGGGAATCGCTTCTTCCAGGCCGGCGCGAGTTTCACACCGGCGCTACTCACCGGGATGTCACAGTCGACCATTGCCAAGGGATTAGGTAATCCCACGAGTCCGATGACGGCAGCAATCGTTGCGAGCGCCAACTACCTCACGGCAGACATATGCGCGCTAACTGGTGAGCAGCCGACCCGCGTATGCCAGTCGAGTGGGATTGAAGATGCGGACAAGAAGTCGGGACTGCGCTGGTGAATTTGAAATATCCATCGAATTACAGAACCCCACGACAGTGACTGTCTCGTCTCGATTCAGCGCCAGAGTTCAAAGTAGGAAGGAATGGTCGACGGATCCCCTCAGGTCAACGCGAGGGCTCACATCGTCGGCTCGTCGGTTAGTCAGTGTCGTGTCGACGCCGCTCCAAAACTGAGCCATAACGCCGCTTGAAAAGTGAGCCACCTAACCAAGATGGGAAGGTGATCACTTTGGAAAACTGGGCACTTATCAGGCACCTGCACCTCAGCGAAGGCGAGTCGATGCGTTCGATCGCTGAGAGGTTGGAGATCTCACGAAATACCGTGGCGAAAGCCGTGGCGTCGTCGATACCGTGTATGTCACTGGTCGCTGCAAAAGCAATATGCACTTTTCGCAAATTGCTTTCCCTGTCCACTCCGGCGACGGGAAGGAGCTAGCCAGCCGAGGGCACTGTATTTCAGCGCAAGTTACACCACCCGAGCGATCTGAACAGCGCTTCGGTCGGTCAAAATGTTGACTGGGAGTCAGGCAAAGTCAACGCGGAGTCGATGGTGCAGTCTTGCGCCAACTCAATCTCTCGACGTCGACGTAAATGGGCGATTCTTCGGGTGTACTGAAACCAGTAAAAGACCGTGACCACCACGAACATGATTATGGCCGTCGGCCACGACGCTCCCAGGAGGACCTTGATCGCAAGCGCAAAGACGGCGCCAACGACAAGGAGCGCGAACGCCCGCAAGACACGACGCTGATCGGCTCTCGCCAATAACTGTTGCTCACGTTCTGCCAGAGGCTCGTTGGATGGTCCGGCCAATCCGTATCGCCGGACTTCAACTAGATATACGCCGACCAGTACCGTGCTGCCCAGTGCGCTCACCCACCCGCCCAAGCCTCGTGAGACCGAAGTGCCCGCAACGCCAGTCCAGGTCCCGGGAAAGCTCGACTTGAGTTCTGAAGCGAACCAGATAAACATCCAAAACTGAAATGCCAGGGTGGTCCGACGCTCGCGTGGCGTACGTGCGCTTCCCAGTACACCCTCGACCGAAAAAAAACCAAGGAGGACCACAGCAACGTCTATCAACAACAGTGGTGCGCCACCGAACGACACCGACGAATTCGCGCCTAGTTGCCAGTCCGTGCGACTGAACGTGTAGCCGTCACTCAACGTGAGGTGGGCAAAGGGCAGAAACGTCCCTGCGACCACTATGGCTGCACCGAAACCCGCCAGAACGAGCCACCAGGTGCGGTGTGCCTTCGGCACCGAAGGCGTCACGTCTTCAGAGCTTCCACTCAAAGCTCGCATGGAAAGCACTTGAGTTACTCGATGTCCAAAGAGCACTGACCTCGTGCTCACTCGCCCTCTCACTTGGAACCTCGATGCAGAACACGCACGACCTGGCCCGTTGAAGGATCCAAGACGACGAAAACCCCCGATGTAACCACCATGCCGTTCGACGGGTTTAATACGACGAAGGTAGCGGGATGCTTTGCGGACGTCGACATTCGCTTCCGAGCGTGGTCAACCCCTGAAAATGAAGCCACCCCAAGAAGTACGGCGATCGTGACTCCAATCAATATTGACTTTCGTACCCGACTCATAATTGCGATCATAGAAGCGCTTGAGTGATTTAACCTGCGAATTCACGTCGCACTGGAATTGCCTTCAGATTCTACGACTGAAGGTATTCTCGGGCCGCCTTAGTTCCCTATTTGAAGGGCATTGCATCGTCGGGCAACCTTGTGAAAACCAACCAAAGATTGGAGACGTGTCTCGTCGAGTTTGATAGGGATCCCGTACGACACATTTCGAATTTCACGCATGATGTTGCGTCCGGGAACCACATACCGACTGTCGTCGCGGACCCGCGTCTCGCAGGAACCGCAATCCTTACCTGTGGAAGAAACGCAAAGAACGACGCACGACGCGACCCTCGTTCCGTGGAGTTCTGCACACATCAGCAGTCGCACGGCCAAAGGCTTACCCCAGCGTCAATGTTCGCGCTCGCTGCAAGACCCATCTGGCTAACACGTTGGACCGATGAAGTCTCAGGGTCGGCCTCGACCGCGCATCACTTGCCTTAACAAGACGTTGGGCATTGTGGTGCAGACAGAAAAATCATGCACCCCGAGCCGATACGTGAAGTGTGATGGTGGAGCGAAATTGATGAGTAGAGCACTCGCCTTCGCGGGCGCACAATTCGAGACGGGTCGGTACCCCGAGACGGGATTAATCATTACTGAAACGTTGGCGACGCCACCGTTGGCTCTCAAAAGAACGAATCCGCCGCCCGCCGCGGAGGACTCCCCTGTAAGGGGAGGTCCGACGGCGCTTCCGCGCGAGCTGCGTGGTTGAATCGACGGCATGCCGTTGAGATAACACGCGTGGGTGCCGGAATTGGTGAAGTCCAGGTAGGTGTAGCGCAGACCCGCGACCACGTGGGAACGCCACCGCACTCGAGTATCGGGACTCGTGCAGATGGAAGCGTTACGGTATCGCCCCGCCGACAGTTGCGGTAGCAACTTCCAGGAGCGACTATCTCGCGTGACAAACGCTGGGCCCTGGAAGACTTGGTAGAGCGACGAGGTCGGACCGAAGTTCGTCACCGAGCCGGGTGCGCCTCCGGTATATCCGAAGTACCGCTGTGCAGTCCAGGTTCGCCCGTAATTCGAACTAACGGAGAGGCCTCCGGCAGGATTCATCATGACCGCGTAGATGAGTCGATCGTTGCCACTGAAAAAGAGCGACATTGGCGAGTCGGATTTATTGCCCGTGCCCGTGCCAGGTCCCGGATCGTTGAGTTCGGTGGTCCACGAGCGCCCATCGTTGATGGAGCGAAGAATCTTGCCTGGTCCTTGGGACATTCCCTCGTCTCGAAAACACGAAAGGATCCATGTGCCGTTCGAGGCGACGAGTAGCTGGTCAATGGCGAGAGAGATGCAGGGGTTGGCCATTGGTACCCAGGTCCGTCCGTTGTCGTGCGAGATGCGAAGTGATCTCGCAGTCGTGACGTTCGCGGCGTTGACACTGATCACGTCGATACCGTGGGGGGCAGCCGCGAGGAGTTCGACGCTCGGTTCGTAGTGCTTACCCGGTACTTGCACAGGAGTTGAGTAGATCGGCCTCGTCGATCCGGTTGGGTACAGTACGAACTCGCTCTTGCAACTTGAAGCGGAAGTGGTCGCGCCGCTCGGGCACGTCGTGATGACGACACTGGTCGTCGCGCCATTGACGGCGTAGCTCGTAGAGCCATTCGCTGGCGTGATCTGGCTCCACGTCCGACCTGCGTTGCTCGTTACGTCGAGCGAACCTCCGGCGCCGTCCACGTAACCCACTCGAGCGTTCACGAAGTCGATAGATGAATTGTTGTCCCACAGGTTGAAATCCGAGAAGATCGGGTACCGCTCGAGGTTCGCCGCTATTTCGCTCTGCACGGTCCAGGACTTGCCGAGATTGGTCGTTCGCACGAGATAGTAGGCGTAGCGATCGTGGCCGAGGGAACCGGTCGCGAGAGCGTAGCCCAGCCGGGGCGAGAGCATGTCGATCTGGTCGATTTGGCTGTAGCCGCCGAGCGTCGTATTCGTAATGACGGTCCCCGGGGCAATCATTGGTGCCCGTCGCGTGGCCCCCGAGGCGGGTGATCCAGTTACGCTCAGCACCGTTAAGACGAGGGTGCTCAGAACAAGCGCAGTAGCAATCGGCGTCCTAGTTGGCTTCACCATGTAATCCTAGGGACGAGACATATGACGGTGTGATGAAGAAGCAGTGCCTCGTCGTAAGCGACTCGTTTCGAGTTGGGTGGGCTCGAAAACGAGACTTTTCAAACGTGATCTCCATGTATCGTGCCCCGAAGAACTTGTTGCATTCCTGCACTCCAAAGGGGTCACAACCGACCCTCGCTCGAGGCTACGTTCAGGCCCAAATCTGCGTTCACGTCCCGTGTTCACAAAGCTCAAAATCCAGCGGGTTACTCCGGTTAGATGGATACCCACAGACTGAACATTGCCAAGTAGACGATTTCACGGTGTCGAGCAGCCCAACGAGAGGGATGAGAGCGGGACCGTCGAGGCATTCACTCCGGTGGCATTGCCGACAATGAAGGTCCCGATGACCGTCGTGCCATCACTCTCGTAGACGGGGATGGAGACGTTCCGGTTCTGGCTCACTTTGTCCCACGCGAGAGCTTCCGCCGGCGATGTGACGTCGCCACCAGACGCGCAATTCAACTCGCTTGACTCGACATAGCCTTGCGTCTGGCCTTGATCGATCACGACGGCGATGAGGTCCGGAGTGCCCTGCTGGTTAGTTACGCCGTAGGTCTCGCCGATTGCGTTGACACCCCAGCTGGTCGTGACCTGGTTCACGTACGCGACTCGCAACGTCCACGACGCGTTCGCGCTCGTTCTGATGGTCACGGTGTCGACGCCGGGACTGAGCGGCACGACTTCATTAGCCGGTCCATTGATAGGTGGTTGATGGCTCATATCACTCGCGTTACAGCTCATGCTGGAACCGTTGGGAAAGTAGAACGTGCCGACGGAGAGACACCTCAACGCCAGTGAAAGACTGGTGGCCCCGGCGGGCGGGGCGCCGAGAGCGATCGTCGCGGTTCCGGTACGAGTTGCGGATACGACGTTGCCGAGTGATGTGTCGATCGGCGCGCCGGGGGGAGAAAATACTCCCGCAGCCACCGCGATGCCACCGGCGACGAGCGTCAAGCCGACAAACGTACCTGTTCCCAGACGCCACCGCCAGCGACGTCGAACGCGAGGGGTGTTGTTAACGGTGGTCACCAGCGCCTCTCGGAGTGCAGCGGTGAAGACCGGGTCCATCTCTAGGGTGCTCATCGACTCTTCTCCTCTTTCGTGTCGTCGTCTGCGGTTGTCAAGACGTCGAGCGCCATTGCCAAGTGGGTTCGTGCGCGGTGCAGGCGTGTTCGAGCCGCGCCTTCGGAGATGCCTAGGGCGAGCGCAGCTTGGGCCGACGAGTAGTGCTCGTACGTGATGAGTGTTATCAGGGCCGCGTCCGAGGGCGCCATGGAATGAAGCGCCGTCGCTACTGCTGTAGCGATGCGCATTGCTTCGATCCGTTCTACGGTGACGTCTTCCGCGCTTCGCGCGTCGTCGCCGTGGGGCAGCGCGGCGAGAAACGTTCGATAGCGGCGAAGACCGCGCGCCAGATTTCGTGCCACATTCGTCGTGGTGACCAGGAGCCAGGGCAGCACGGAACCGTCGACCACCCGAACGGACTTTCGACGACGCCAGAGCTCGAGAAACGCTGCGGCCGTGACATCCTCCGCGTCGGGCACGTTCGCGGTCATTCGTAGGGCGTGCCGATAGACACGGTCGTGGTGCTGATCGAAGATAGCGCCGAAGGCGTCACCGTCATTGCCAAGCGCTGCCGCCCACGCTGTCGGCTCGTCACTAAATGATCTCACCCCTAGTACTGTCCGCACCGGAGCCAGCGTTACACGAATCGGGGGACCGTACATAAGGAGTCAGGATCTCGTTCGAGGATTACCAGCTGAATGCGTGAGACTGTGGGGCCCTTCCATGAGGGTTCGGGGACCAGCGACACGACAGACCGTTCCGGAGAGCTGCGCCGCAACGCCTATGCCCATTTCCGAATCTTCACGTCGGATCGTTGCGGTCGGCCTTCCGACGCCAACATTTTTCGAACCTCTGAAGATTCTCTTCCATCGGACTAGATGGTCGCCGTTAATCTGACGACTATGGCCAACGTCCAGGATGGAACTGTCTATCTGAGTCTTGATGCCGACGTCTTCGATGATGAAGGCACCGTGGCGCGATGGGTCGGGCACTGTGAATTTGAAGAGCAATCTCAAATTGAGAGTGGACCCGAATTTTTAGACGCAAGCGACGCGGTGAATTGGTGGCGCACGCGTGGGGCCAAGCGCATCTACATTCGACTCGACTTCGGGGAGTACCTGTGGGCTGGTGAAGGACCACCGCCCGATGCACCATCACCCCTGTCTATTTTTGATGCCGATGACCCGCGAGGTCGACCTGACGGCGCGGCACAGACATTTGATGAACGGCGGAGGCATTTTTCCGATGCCGTGATCGCTACGCGAGAGGCCGCTTCGCTCGACGAAGGACGTCGACTTACGCGACGACGCGAAGCAGTCCATTTATCGGTAGAGGACTTGGCAGATCGGGTCGGACAGTCAACTGAATGGATTCTGGGCATCGAGTCAGGGAAATCAGCCTATGACGTGTCTCTTTCGCAATGGATAGATCTGGTTTGGGCTACCCGCCACGGTTGGCCGGAGGAGACGCGTGTTGGTGAATCTGAAAGTACGGGTTGGGTTGCCCAGCGAGGTCAGTTTCTTCGCGAAGCTGAGATATTCGTGAACAACATGCTTGGTCTCTACGACTGAAGACTGCTGGGCGAGGCATCGAGGCCATTGACATTGAATGCATTTGATGGCTAGCCGACTTATTGGAGCTTCCAGTGCAGGGTTGCACTTCAGACGCGTCGGGCCATCGACTCCATCCTTCTTTACACATTCTGAGGCGCAAATGCTGTTGGGCACTCTGAGACGCAGGCTCTTCCAGCCAAAGAATTATTACGGGCTCGAAGAAATCGACTTAGGCGTCATGGTGCGTATGCTCCGAGTGACGCCGCAACAAACAGCCGGCGCTCTAATTTGGAAGGTTGTCTTGTGCGACTCATTTCGCGCCTGACTGGGGTCGCGACACTTTCTTTCGGTGTTGCGCTCGGCGCGGCCCTGGCATCGGTAAGTGCACCACCTGCGTCGGGCGCTTGGTCGCCAGGCTCACTTTTTGCCCTGCCCGTCGACATTGCCGTCAGCGGATCCCAC
>JABBNY010000055.1:0-6574 GCA_019352095.1 Acidobacteriota bacterium | reverse complement strand
GGATCCCACGCGTGGGTAGCGAACAATTTCATGAGCTTGAAATCGCCACTCGCCAACTCAGTCACCGAACTCAACGTCTCCAACGGTTCATTGGTGCGCGTCATCAGCCTTTCTGGCGTCGTCGGGGGACTCAACGCACCCAACAGCATTGCCGCGAGCGGCAAACACGTATGGGTGACAGACTTCGACCGCATTATCGAACTCAATGCGAGCAACGGGTCGGTGGTGCGCGTCATCCGGGCCAAAGCTCCTCTCGACCCCACCGATCCGATGGCGCTGTTCGCGATTACTGCGAGCGGTACAAAGGTATGGGTGGCGAACTTGAACTCGGTGATTGAGATCAACGCGAACAACGGCTCGGTCGTGCGGGTGATCAACGCCAAGGCGGACAAGTTCAGTATGCCGACCGGGATTGTGGTGAGCGGTCCACACGTGTGGGTGATGAACAATGTCATAGGTGACAGGATCACCGAGCTCAATGCCTCGAACGGCTCGCTGGTTCGCGTTATCAACTCTAAAGCTGGCATCTTCAACCAGCCCGCGTTTGTCGCCAGCGGTTCCCACGTATGGATAGCGAACTACGACAACAATTCAATCAACGAGTTCAATGCCTCGAACGGCTCATTAGTCCGAATCATCAGTCTTCGTGCCGTAGTCGGATACAACGGCCCCTTCACTATCGCCGCGAGCGGTACTCACTTGTGGGTGACCAATGTGAACACGGTCGTCGAACTCAACGCGAGCAGCGGCTCGCTGGTGCGCGTCCTAAGCGCCAAGGCCGACGGCTTTGATACCTCTTCCGCGGTCTACGCGTTTGACACCCGTCACGTCTGGGTGGTGAACATCCAAAACAACTCGGTTACTGAACTAAACGCAAGTAACGGTTCACTGGTGCGTCTCATCAAGTAGATCCACTTCAGGGAATGACGGGAGCGCTCGATCTCGAACGGATGGGGTATTGCACCTTATTACTTCGAGACCGAGTTAATTACAATCCCGCAGCCACGGGGATGCGACGCCATGGCACGATCCGTAACTCGGGACTCTTGCAACATTCGAATTTGCGGCGGGGGGGGAATCACGGCGCACACAGTGCATGGTTACAGATGTCCTGGAACGTCACATCAGGCCGACGACGTCAACAATCATCCGAACTGGAACAACTACATGGCGATTCACTGCAGCCCTCGATTCCTTGTTCTATGGCGACAAAATCTCTTTGCTCCGTGACACACATGTGACACACACACATTGGATGAAGCAGCCAGACTGCCTCGGTTATCCGATGGTGCCAGGCGAAAAGGCTTCCACTCATCCCCCGACGCCGAGACTCAAAGCGGGACGTCGAAGTAATTCTCAGTTGAAGTCGGTGTAAAGCCTAACGAGGTGTAGAGGCCCAGTGCTCGGTCGTTGTTGACCTCGACTTCGAGATGTAATCGTGTGACATCAGCCTCGTGTGCTTGACGGCAAATTCGTCGTAGGAGATCGCGGCCAATGCCCATGCTTCAGAGTTGAGAATCAACCGCGAACCATAGATCCCCCATTGCTCTGGTAATCGGTTGACCCGAAGGGTCGCGAAGACTTTTCCGTCGCGTTCGCCCACCAGTCTTGATTCCTCAAGCGCATCAAGAACCATCGAACCTGTCGATTCACCGAATGGCTCAGTGAGGATTCGGGTCTATTCGGTGATGTCGTCGCTCGAAACTGGGCGCAGTATCAGGGGCGGATCCTACGGCCCCTCCTCCGCTGCCCCATCCAAGTCCAGCGCGTGTTCCGAGCGAGCGAGGAACCCGCGGCACGATTCGGCGATGGCCCAACCGCCCGGAGAGGTCCTCGGAATTACGAGCAAGATTTTGCGGCGACCTCTCTCGCGGCACAACTCGATCACTTCGTCGAGCAGCCTCGCGCCGATTCCTCGACGTCGATAGTCCGGATGAACTATTCCAGCGAGTTCCACGATAGGACCGCTAAATGCGTAGAGGCCGATGCAAGCTAACTGATCACGAATTAAAGAGTCCCGGGTTCAACTATCGAGATTTCTTTGTTCGCTTCTTGGCAGACTTACGCTTCGGCGTCACTTTGATGCCACTCTTCGATGTAGACGCCGTAAACCTCTTGGTTGCAAAAATACCCATGTTCCCCTCCTTTCTAGAATTAGCGAACGAAGAGTCTGTAGGTTGACGACACTTACTCGCGGGACTGAGTCCAAAGAATGGCGACACCGGCGGTCACTCCCGCAATGAGGGCGCCCAGATCTTCTTTCGATCCACCCGGTAGGAACTCTTTGAGACTGCGAGCAACGTCCTGAGCGATTCCTTGGGGCCCGCTACCAATAGGCGTGAAATCTCCCGACCCTCGTGCGACAAGCTGTTGCACTCTTTGATGCGAGATGCCAAGGAGGTTCGCCGCATCACGAAGAGACAGTCGCGCGCCTTCGGTGAGCGCTACCGCAGCGGCCGTCATGATCTCACTGGCAAAACTGGTCGCACTCTCTGCAACAACTCGAGCGGCCACTGCTTCATCGATGAGGACTTGCACGCTGGTAGGCATTTTCACCGGACGGATGTCGATGGAATCTTTAACTTTGACCGCCGGTACGTCAAGCCACAGAGCGAGTGCATCCACCAAATACTCGCGGGCCTTGCCGAGGGTCCGCCCGAAAGTGTGCACCTGGGGAATTTCTTCGATCTGGGCAATCCACATCTCGGATTCATCTAACTCAAACGTTGCGTGGTAGCGAATCGTCGCCAATTCAGTCTTAGTCACGTCTTAGCCAATCCTTTCCTAGGCAAGGTGCGAGGTCTCGGTCGATCGCGCTGAGTAGTCCCTTAGGCAAGTCGCCCCCGTGAATTTGAATGACGCTCTGACAGGTACTACATCTCACGATGAGGTGAGAACCAGATTGGCGTACTTCAACACAACCTGCTCGCCGAAGCAACCCTCTGAGTTCTCGCACTTTCACCTTTTCAGTCTATCAAAGTAGCCTGAAGTTCTCCACACTAATTGACCCCTCGATATCACGACCTCGATAACGTTCAATTGTCGAAAGCCAGAGAGCGGTTTCGTCGTTCCGATCCGCATCAGACGGGAACCACTCGGGTTCGATCCCCGTCACCCGCTCCAACGATTCTCTTCGAAAGGGCGATGGTTCTAAGCGCTTTTGATTACCCGCTATTGACCTCCGTGAAGTGCCCATAGGTGTCCAAACACTTTCACGAGGTACCCATAAGTCCCCAAAAAGGTGTGCACAGAACACTCCGATCAAGAGTCAAAATTGCGTGATTGCTCACCAAGAAATGAGAAGCATATTGGCGACTGCCTCTGACAACTAGACGCACTTGGCGCCGTAGGGGGCGCTCTTACCCAACGTGGATGCTCTTGACCCGCCAGCGGCCGCTACAACCAGTGCGCTTGCGGGCCTACCTCGGCGAGTTCTGCTTGCGGTTCAATCTGCGGAACTCGAGGCAACACGGGATGCTGTTCTATCGTCTGCCCGAGCGGCCTGTCGAAGCTCCACCTTCTTGGCGTTTGACTGAATTTTAAATTGATTGTGGCTCTAAGGTGCCCCTTAGGGACACTTTGATAGGTGAACCTATGGTGCGGTTGAGGAAGATGAGGGTCGTGGAATGAATACGACGCAGTCCGCCGGTGATCAAGTGAATCCGGAAGCCGGCAAGAAGAAGCGGGCCACCTGGTGGTCAATCCCCGTGGTACTTGGCATCATTGTTATTGCTACCGTCGGCCTCCTAATTCCATTACACACGGGGAGCAACACAACCGTGTCGATTCGACTCTTCGGGCAACATGTCGTCGTGGCGCACGGAGGAGTCTCCGCCACCATCGCCCTGATCGTGCTCCTCCTCATCGGCATCTCGTTGCCGGGTTGGGCCCTCATTCACGCATCACGAACACCGAAGTCCACCTTCACATCTCTTGACAGATCCAAGGGCAGGTGGGTCGCGTCCATGGTCATACTGTTCCTTATTGGCGACGCTTCGTTATTGATTGTCCCTCTCTACTACCTGATTCGAGTTCGACCTCAACTGAATCGCGAATATGGATCCAGCTCGAAAATGTCCGCCTAGCTTGGACCGAGAAACACGGTGCACGATTGAGGCAGGCGGGGATTTACTGCACTGGGATTGATACTTTCTTTTGCGTAATGAGTCTCTCGCCTGCTGCAAAGACCCAGCAGAGATGCCAACGCAGTCGGCAGTGGCTCGGGCGTTACTTTCCATCCAACATCTTGGTGATGAGCGCAACCATCAGACCCTCACTCTTTCGAGTCGCTCATTCACGCTTCTACCTCTCTTTGAACTCATAGCCATCGCTGGGCCCATCAGCGATGGCGCCGCACACGACTAACGTGCGCCGGGATCCCGAACCTGTTGCCCTACGCCCGTTCAGCCGACCATTCACGTAGAAGTTCGGTCTCACGTTCTCGGCTCAACCCCGCTCGGCGTTCTCGATCGAGTCCGGCGTTTTGCTCAAAGGCCAACGTCGCGCTCAACGTCTCCTCGAGAGGCCGACGTGAGAGCCCGAGCGTACGCGCTCGCGCACTCGACCGCTTGGAGAAGACCTCAAATCCCATACTGCGAGGAATCCACAGTGGCAAGGATTCATTGCCCGACCACGGCGCGACACCGTGTTCGAGCAACCAGTCCTCATCGAGTGGGATCAGTGCACCGCGGTGGCCGGCTACGCGTTGAGCACGCGAGAGCACATCGCTGAGCAAGAGCTGTTCACCCAGCGCATTCATCGTGCCCGTGAGCCCCGACTCGCCGACCGTCACAATCCAGTCCGCTAAATCACGTACGTCAAGCGTTGCCGTCACCGCATCGGTGCCGTCGGGCACCAGCACCTCGTCATCTGGAAATCTCGCAAAACGTGCCGGCCAGTATCCGAAACGATCGCTGGGGTCTCCGGGGCCACCGATGAGTCCCGGACGACAGACATGCAGTCGCGAGCCGAGCACCGCGAGACAGAGATTCTCGCACGCAACTTTTGCTTCTCCGTAGTTCGCCAAGCTGGACGCGACACTCGGATCGAGGGCCTCAAGGATCTCGGCGGACTCATCGAGCCTGCCGCCGCCCTGATCCGCGTACACCGAGCAGCTTGAGACGTAGGTCCAGTGTCTCGAACGTGCGGCGAGGGCCTCGACTGCTTCACGCACGTGCAGCGGTTCCCAACTGACATCAATGACGGCGTCCCAATCGCCGGAGAGTTGTGCGTAGGCCGCGGGTCCATCGGCACGATTCGCCCGTACCAGCGACGCCCCTGCCGGTGCCGCCCCGGTTTCAGCGCGCGCGAGACACGTCACCTCGTGTCCACGATGCACAGACTCCTGCGCGACCGCATACGAAAGAAAGACGGTCCCACCCAACACCAGAGTCCTCACTGGTCCTTTCTAGCGGCTGAGCCAATGCTGCATTGCGTGGCGCACTGAAGCCGACCACGTCTCAAGGGACTTGACGCTGCGACATTGTGATGCGCGCAACAAAATCCCGCGACGATCGATTAATTCGTAACGAGAAATAACTGGCGAGTAAGAATTTCCGATATGGGGGATGACGAATTCGAAGATTGTTCACAATTTTTTCTCAACACTTCCTATGTTCATGTGTATCATTCGCAAAGGATTTCTATACAGCCAGACGGTTGTAACGAAATGGTTCGTAAGAGAACGTGAGGTGAGGCATGGCTGATCTAGCGAGAGAAGGGTGGCCCGGTACGGCCTCAGTCGCTACCACGACACCCGAAGCCGCCCAACAGTTGTGGTCCGCGTATTTTGAGAACCGCTCCGTCGCCGATCGCAATCGACTCGTGATCTTCTATGCACCACTCGTCAAGCTCGTGGCCAACCGAGTCGCGCGCCGCATGCGCTCGTTTCAAACCGTCGAGGAGCTCTGCTCGTGTGGTCAGTTTGGCCTGATCAACGCCATAGAACGCTTTGATCCCGCGGGTGGCTTTCAATTCGCCACGTACGCCACGATCAGAATCCAAGGCGCAATAATCGATGAACTGCGTCGCGATGACATTCTGCCCAAGCGCATGCGTGCGCGTGTGCGCACGTATCAAGTCGCGCGCGAATCACTCGAAGCAGAGTTCCGTCGCACACCAACGCTGAAAGAAGTCGCCACGTACCTCGGTGCGTCGGTTGCAGAGATCATGGAGCTCGACGACGTAGCGGCAACGTCCAACTACCTCGTGCCACTTTCGATGGTTGGCGAAGGCCCCGCAGGACTCTTGACCGGCTCGGGCATCGAACCCAGCGACGCCGCCGACCTCGCTGCCATGCGCGACGCAGTGAAGGCGGCGCTGTTGCGCATCACCGAGCGTCAGCGTCAGGTCCTCGTGCTGCACTACCTTGAAGGTTTCCAAAAGAGCGAGGTCGCCGACACGTTGGGTATCGACCGCTCGAGAGTGACCCAGTTGATCCAACAAGGACTCAGGAACCTTAGGGCCGAATTGCGCGCCGAGGTCGAGTAGCAGCCTTCCCAGGAGTAGTGCGCGTCACCACTTCATCACCTAGCCGTGGCACATCTCGTGTAATGGTGTCGTACGGGTATCAACC
>JABBNY010000054.1 GCA_019352095.1 Acidobacteriota bacterium | reverse complement strand
AGCATCATCGTTGGTTCGACCGGCGGCCCCGCTCAAACCCAAAACGTGATGCTCAGTGGCAACCTGCCTTCGAACCCCAGCGGGCCGGTGACGATCACGACCACAATGTACGACTCACTCGGTGACCCCGTGCCAGTCTCGTTGACGTTGACCCCGGCGCTCAACGCCAACGGGACGGCCACTGGCTGGGCCATGCAGGGTACGGTGACCGGCGCCACCTCGAATCTCTGGAACACGCCCCAGCAACTCGTGTTCGATAGCAGTGGTCAATTGAAGACGCTGAACGGCACGGCGGTGACGGCGGGCCAGACATCGATCCCCATCGACAACAAGCCGAGCAATTACACGTGGTCTGGCACCGGGGTTCCCAACATCGACTTCCCGGCGGTCGGTTCCCAGACGGCGGTCACCCAGTTCGCCGGTGCGCAGACGCTGGGTGTCACCTCCCAGGACGGTAACGCGGCGGGCACGCTGTCGTCGTACTCAATCGGTGCCAACGGGGTGATTACGGGTACCTACTCAAACGGCGGCAGTGCGACGCTTGGTACCGTTGCCTTGGCGCAGTTCGCCAACCCTAACGGCTTGGCCAACATCGGCCAGACCGCGTTCATGTCAACGGTCGCTTCGGGTAACCCCCAGGTCGGACAGCCCGGCTCCAACGGACTCGGCACGCTCCAAGGTGGTGCGGTCCGAGGCTCGAATGTTGACCTCGCGACAGAGCTGACGGACTTGATCGAGGCTCAGACCGCGTACCAGGCCAACACCAAAGTGATCGGTAGCACCCAAACGGTGCTCAGCTCTTTGATGCAGGTCGGGTAGTCACCGGTGGGGTGGGGGAAATATTCTTAAGTTTCTACTTATAAAAGCCCTGATCATGAAGTGGATGGTGATCGGGCGAACGGGGAGAATTCGCGACAAGCCAGTACCTTCCAACATCATTCAGTTACGACCCCAGACCAGAGCGGTGGTGTTCAGTTCGCCCCACCTCTCAATTCTTCGTCGGATTGGTCCGTTATCAGATACAGATGACCCCCAACGTCCGAACGGAGCAGCCTTGATCGCGGTGAAGAAACTTGACGGGGCGATGATGCACCTGAATGAGGATCTCATCGAACGCGTCGAACATGCTTCGGGGGGGCAGTCCGCGGTGTATCTGCGCTATGGGGGACACATGATATTGGCGGACGATCCGGCGACGGTGGTCGAGATGATCCGTGCTGAGAAGACGGCGTTGCTGCGTCGGGTCTTTGACCGTCCCGAGGGCAACTACGAGGACCCCTCACCGCTCGCCATGACTCGCGAGATCACCCAGTTGACCCAGGTGCACGGCGTATGACTCCGATAGGCATCCTCATCTCCATCATGGCGGTGATGGGCGCAATGACGATGGATGGTGGCAACCCGGCCTCGTTGATAAAGGTGTCATCGCTGCTGCTCGTGGTCGGGGGCAGCATTGGTGCGTCAATGGCGGGTTTCGAGTTGCGTCGGCTCAAGACGATCCCCAAAGCGATGCTGATCGTGTTGAAGCCTCGAAAGGGCCCAAACATTCGAGAGACCATCGACGCGCTGCTCGCCATGGCCAAAGAAGCCCGTTCGAACCCACTGGTCCTTGAGGAGCTCGAGACCGACGACTCTTTCATGAAAAAGGGTATCCAACTCATCATCTCGACGTCGGACCCCGAGCGGGTGCACGAACTGATGGCCGCCGAGATAAATGGCCTTCGCGTTCGACACCAGGCGGCCACCAAGTTCTTCGCCGATATGGCGGGCTTCTCACCCACGTTTGGAATCCTCGGCACCATCATTGGTCTCATCGGCGTGCTCGGACAACTCAGTTCGCCGGGCAAGCTCGGCCCGGCCATCGCGGCCGCGTTCACGGCCACCCTCTGGGGCGTGTTGCTCGCTAACGCAGTGTGGTTGCCTATCTCGAACAAGTTAAAGCGGGTCTCCGAAGAAGAGGTGACCTATCGCGAGATGGTGATCGAAGGCTTGCTGACGATGCAGTTGAATGCATCAACCACTGAACTGAGGGACCGACTGGATGCGTTCCTCGCACCGTCAGAACGAGGCGATGGAGCGACTCGGGCTAACGGGGGAGAGGCTCCGGATGCGGCGGCGTGAGCGTGAAGGAACCCGGCACCCGAACAGCTCCCTACCGGCGAGCGAATCGTCGACGCGGGGATACGCACGGCGAACACGAGGTGGAGAACGCCGAGCGCTGGTTGTTGACCTATGCGGACATGATCACGCTGCTCCTGGTCTTGTTCATTGTCCTCTACGCGATCTCGAGTCTCAATCAAGCGAAGTTCCGCGAGTTCAAGCAGTCGGTGCAACACTCGAAACTCTTTCACATCCCTCACGGGAGCACCAAGGCGACGACGAACTCCAAGTCGAGCCCTTCCACCCAACTGGTCAAGATCGAGAAGGCGCTGAGTTCGGCACTCAAAGCCAAGGGTCTGTTACAGGACGTCACCTTCGCAATCACACCGACGGGTCTGACCGAGGGCCTGGTCGCGGACTCCACCTTCTTCTTGACGAATTCGGCGCAACTGTCGCCGAGCGGCTATCGGATCGTCGACGCCTCCGCGCAGGTCTTGAAGAAGTACAACAACGCCATCGAGGTTGCGGGGTACACGGACAATCGACCGATCGTCTCGGGGCCCTACGCGGACAACTGGGCTCTTTCGGCAGCGCGCGCGGCCTCGGTCGTCGTTCGTATGTCGACGGGAGACGGTGTGAAGCCGACCCAGTTGATTCTGCTCGGATACGGTCAGTACCATCCCGTGGCGACGAACTCGACGCCAGCGGGACAAGCCCAGAATCGACGCGTCAACATCGTGGTGAGTCCCACCGCGAAGTTGACGCCGTAGTGCGGGGGCGTTGGTGACAATGGGCCAGACCACCAAAGAAGTCCGCAACCACGATTTTCGCCGCACCGACCTGCTGGAGCGACAAGACCTCCAGACCTTGCACGGGCTCTCAGAGGCGTTCACGCGAGCGGCGACCCAACGACTGAGCGCAATCTTGCACCGACCGTGCTCATTTGAGCTCAACGCTTTGGATCAGGTGATGTGGCGAGAGCTCGCCGAAGAGTTCAGCGAGAACATGCACTTCTTCACGTTCTCGATGGTGCCGCTCGTTGGACGTGGTGTGCTCATTATGCCCACCGACGAGGTATTGGCGTTCGTCGACCTTCGACTGGCGGGAACGGGCGAGGATGACTTCACTGGTCGCACGCCCAGTGAGATCGACAAGGCGTTCTTGGCGCCCATCGTCACCGATCTCATCGTCGAGTTCGCCAAGACCATGACGCGCATCCAGACAATCACGCCCCTGCTCGAGAGCCAGGACGAAACCGCAGAGGTGGTGTCCATCGCCGCCCCCCAAGAGACGTGCATCGCGATTCGCATGGACCTCACGACCGCCGGGCGCGCGGCGCGGCCCGCGGTGCTGTGCCTGCCGTATCCAATGGTGCGCTTGCTCTTTGATCTGCTCGCGGCTCGATCGGTGTCGAGCGGCGAGGACCGCGACGACTCGTTCTCACTCGATACCCGCCGCCGACTCTATGAGGTGCCGCTCGAATTGGTCTTTCAGTTCCCGAGTTTCGTCACTACGCCCGCCCAGTTGTTGACGCTACGCGTTGGCGACAGTCTCGGACTCGGCCACCCCAAGGGTCGCCCGCTCGAGGTTCGCGTCGAAGGTCTGCTGATAGGGCTCGCCGATATGTGCAGCTCTGGCGTCCACAAGGCGTGCGAGATCAAAGAGGAGGTCGTCAGATGACGGTTGACAATGGCCTAGACGGCGCGTCGAGTGATGCGACAATCGCCCCCAAGGGCGTCGACGAAGACAGGATGCGGGTTCGCGAGAATCAGTTCCGCAATGTCTCGGTTGAAGTCTCGGCGTGGATTGGAAAGACCCGCCTCTCATTTGGCGAACTCGGCGAGCTGCGTCCGGGCCACATCATTGAACTGGACCAAGCGGTGGGTGCGCCCATTGAGATCGTGCTCAATCGCGAGGTGGTTCTCGCGCGTGGCGAGGTGGTGGAAGTCGGCGACGAGTACGGCGTTCGTATCACCGAGATCCTTTCGGAAAAAGGCAACTAACCCGTGGGCGCGTCGATCTACGAGTTCGCGAGGACAATGCTGGTCCTGGGCCTCGTCATTGGCTTGCTGCTCGTGTTGGCGCGCGTCGCACGTAGGTTTCAAGTCGCCGGAGGCAAACTCGTCGCCAAGCCCACCGGTCAAGTTGAGGTGGTGTCGCGCCGTTCACTCGGCAAGCATTCGTCGCTCTATCTCGTTCGAGTCTCCGATCGCACGTTTCTCGTCGGTCAGGGCGCACAACAGGTGACGATGCTCGCCGACCTCGGGGGCGACACCATCAATGGGGCGTCTGGGAAACCACTGGACACCCACGAGGATCTCCTAGCGCCAGGGACGGCGTTGGACCATGATGTACACGCACCAGGGGCATGGGATGCCTTCGTCGACCGTCTACGGGAGTTGACTGTGCGGCGTTGACGCCCCAGCACTCCCTTAGGGGATGCCCATGCTGTCCTTAGAATGTGACCTCTACGGGGTGGACCGATGAACGGCGCACTCCTGCTCGCGGCCAATTCGAGCATCAACGTCAACGTCGGTGGCCTGAAGAATCCTTCGACCTCGGTGCTCATCATCATTGTGTTCACGGTGCTCGCCATCGCGCCGTCAGTACTCGTGCTGATGACCGCGTTCCCGCGCACGTTCATCGTGCTCGCGCTTACGCGCAACGCGCTCGGGACCCAGACGGTGCCACCCAATCAGGTCCTCGCGGGACTCGCGCTCATCATCTCATTGTTCATCATGGCGCCGGTGATGTCGACGATCAACCACGTCGCGATCCAACCCTACGAACATGGTCAAGTAACCGCCACCCAGGCAATCGCGCTCGGTGAGGTGCCGCTGAAGAAGTGGATGCTCGAGCAGACCAAGAACCAAGAACTGAGCATGTTCACGTCGTTTCGCCACGAGAGTGCGAAGAACCCTGAATCGTTGCCACTCACGACGGTCATACCGGCGTTCGTGCTCTCTGAGATTCAGACAGCCTTTCTTATCGGCTTCATGATCTTCGTGCCCTTCATGATCATCGACCTCGTGGTGTCGGCGATCATGATGTCGATGGGTATGTACATGTTGCCGCCCACATTGATCGCGCTCCCGTTCAAGATCCTGCTCTTCGTACTCGTCGACGGGTGGACGCTGGTGGTCCACTCGCTCCTACTCTCGTTCAACCACTGACCCATGGACTCCTCGACCGTCTTGCACCTGGCGTCTCAAGCACTGGTACTGGTCGCCGAACTCGCGGGGCCGGTGCTCGTCATAAGTCTGGTCGTGGGCATGATCGTCGCGCTGTTCCAGGCGGTCACGTCAATCCAGGAGTTCACGCTGACGTTTCTACCCAAAGTCGTCGCCATCGGGATCGTGTTGTTGTTGCTCGGGCACTGGATGCTCGGCATCACGGTTGCCTTCACAGAGCACCTCTACAACTCAATACCGAGTCTCACGACGGGACACTGATGGGGTTCAGCCTCTCGTCGAGTTTCGTTGTCGCGCTGGCCCTCGCGTTCGCGAGGTCCATTGCGTGGGTGAGTATGTGTCCTCCGTTCTCCAACGCATCGATCCCACGGATGATGAAGGTCGGGCTCGCGGGGTCGCTGGCGTACTTTGCCGCGGGGGCACTCCAGCACGACGTGTTGCCCCAAAGTGACGCGCAGGTGATGGTGCAGATCGTGGTCCAGGTCGTCGTGGGACTCGTGCTCGGCTACATTGTCTCACTGTTCGTGAACGCGGTCTCGAACGCCGGACGACTGGTCGACTTGTTCTCGGGGATGAACCTGCCCCAGGCGATCGACCCGTTGTCACTCCAACAGTCCTCGATCTTTGGTCAGTTCTACAACCTCGTCGTCACGACCCTGCTCTTCACGACCGGGGCGGCGACCGTGATCGTCGGGGGCTTTCTCAGGTCCTATCAGGCAATCGGCACGACGTTCCCCAAGTTCGCCATGGGCTCATTGGCCCAGAGCGTGACGAGTGACGTCGCCGCGTTCTTCGCCGCCGCAATGGAGATCGCGGCGCCACTCATCGCGGTGCTGTTCTGCACCCAGATCTTGCTGGCGTTGCTCTCCAAGGCCGCACCGCAGATAAACGTATTCGTCTTTGGGATGCCACTACAGATCCTCGTCGCACTCATTGGGGTGAGTATCGCCCTGATAGCGCTGCCCAATGACGTCATGAACCTGGTGGGTCGGGCCATGTCCCAGCTCTTCGGAGGTGGCTGATGGCCAACAAGTCCGAGCGCACGGAGAAATCGACCCCGAAGCACAAGAAGGAGATGCGCGAGAAAGGGTCGGTGGCGCGCTCCCAAGAGCTCGGCGGATGGGCGAGCACCCTGCTCGTCGCGTCACTACTCCCGTGGTTGGGCGGCATCGCGGCCAATCGCATCGGTGGCTTCGCCGTGGCGACGACCGAGACAATGGGACACCCGAGTATCGGTGGTGCGGTGGGGCTCTTAGGACACGGTCTCGCCACCGCGGCGTTCGCGGCCCTGCCGATCTTGCTGACCGGGGGCATCTTCGCGATTGTGATCGCCGTAGCCCAGGTGGGACTTCGCTTCACGCCCCAGGCGCTTCGCGTCCAAGGGTCGCGACTATCGCCCAAGGCCGGCCTCAAACGGATGATCTCTGCAGAGGGCGCGTGGAACCTCGCCAAGACCGTCCTCAAGATGGTGGTACTCGCCGTCGTTGGCTATGTCATCTTGCACCAATTGGTGATGAGCGTCCTCGGCGGGGCGACGTTGCCGCTCCAAGCGACCCTGGCGGCGAGTTCTGGGACCGTGGTGAGCCTGCTTCGCCTGATCGGAATCTTGGCGCTCGCGATCGCCGCGGTTGACTACTACTTCCAGCGCAGAAAACACCAACAGGACCTTCGCATGACCAAGCAGGAGATCCGCGACGAATATCGCCAAAGCGAGGGGAATCCTGAAGTACGCCGCGCACTTCGAAGCAAGGCCCGCGCCATCTCGAGAATGCACATGCTGAGCGCGGTGAGTTCGGCTGACGTCGTGGTCACCAACCCAACCCACTACGCCGTGGCGATCGCGTACAACCGTCGCGTGGACCATGCCCCGCGCGTGGTCGCCAAGGGGGCTGACTACAATGCGATGCTCATCCGCGAGCACGCGCGCACGTGTGGGGTCGTGATTGTGGAGAATCCACCGCTGGCCCGGGCTCTGCACGGGTCTTGTGAAGTCGATGACGTCGTGCCGCCCGCCCTGTACGCGTCGGTGGCTCGTCTCTTGGCGCTCGTCTACTCATTGTCACCGTCCGCGCGGGTCTTTCGCCAAGTGCACGTCATGGTGGACTGAGGAGGCGGGCTCAAGGAAGGGACCCGAACTTTCAAGCTCGGGTCCCTGGCCACGACGTTGGTCGCGTGCGGGCCCTAATAATATTGTCAGACCCCCCTCTCAATTCTGGGTCAGAAGTGGTCGTAATACTTGCAGGCTGAGGAAGGCCAGAGAGCGTCCAGGGACGGACACGAGTGGACGATACGTCCTGGAGTTCAATGTCCCTGATCAGTCGACCCCGCACTTCGCAGAGCACCGAGGATGGTCGCTGGACGCACCTCGTGCACATGGCGGTGCCGCTGTCTGTGGTGGCGGTCGTGGTGGTGCTGATAATTCCGTTGCCCACCTTCGTGATCGACCTGCTGATCACGGGAAACATCACCGGGTCGGTACTCGTGCTCCTCACCGCCATGCAGGTGAAGCGACCCCTCGACTTCTCGGTGTTCCCAACGCTGGTGCTGATCGCGACCATGTTCCGTCTCGCGCTCAACGTCGCGGTCACCCGCCAGGTCCTCCTGCACGGCTACGCCGGCGTGGTGGTGTCGAGTTTCGGGCACTTCGTCGTCGGCGGATCGATCGTCGTTGGGCTGGTCATCTTCTTCATCTTGATCATCATCCAGTTCGTGGTCATCACCTCTGGATCGGGTCGCGTCGCAGAGGTTGCGGCTCGATTCACCTTGGATGGGATGCCCGGTAAGCAGATGGCGATCGACGCCGATCGTGCCTCGGGCGCGATCAGTGAACTCGACGCGCGACGTCGCCGACGCGAGATCGCCGACGAGGCCGACTTCTACGGAGCGATGGACGGTGCGTCGAAGTTCGTGCGCGGTGACGCGGTCGCGGCGATTGTGATCACCATGGTGAACCTGATTGGTGGCCTCGCGATTGGTATCTTGCAGCGCCACTTGACCGTCTCGAACGCCATCGACACCTACAGTCTGCTGTCGGTCGGTGACGGACTCGTCTCCCAGGTACCCGCGCTACTGCTCTCGTTGTCGACCGGCATCATCGTGACCAGGTCCGCCACCGAACACGACCTGGGTCACGACGTTGTCCAGCAACTCTCGCGCTTTCGACGGATCGTGCGCACGACCGGCGTGGTCATGGCCACTCTGGCACTCGTGCCGGGCCTTCCGAAGATCCCCTTTATCATCGTGGGTGGCCTCGTCTACTACTTCGGCACGCGACTACCCAAAGACATTCAAGGTGGTGCCTCGGGCGCCGACGATGCGCCGATCATCGACCCTCAAGATGAATCGGCCGAGAGCCTCGCGGCCGGCATGGCGGTCGAACCACTCAGCCTCGAGCTCGGCGTCGACCTCATTGATTTGGTGCAGAGCGAACGTGGGGGCGACTTGCTTGATCGGGTGAAGGCCCTTCGTCGAAACGTGGCCAAAGAGCTCGGGATCGTGATGCCGCGCGTGCACACGCGTGACAATCTCGACCTGCCCAACGACGAGTACGCCATTCGGGTGCACGGTGTTGAAGTTGCCCGGGGCCAGGCGCCCAGGGGCAAACTCCTCGCGATCGGCGAGAATCTCGACGGGCTGAGCGGCGTGGACACCCGCGATCCCGCCTTTGGCGGGCGCGCCAAGTGGATACCCGTGGGGCTCAGCCACGAGGCGGCAGTGGCCGGGGTAACGGTGGTCGACCGATCGGCGGTCGTGACGACCCACCTCGCTGAGATCGTGCGAGAACACGCGGGCGAACTGCTTTCACGCCAGGACACGAAGTTGCTTCTCGACGCAGTGAAGACCTCGAATCCGGTGGTGCTCGATGAAATGGCCGCCGCGAACCTCACCCTCGGTGACGTGCAAGGCGTCCTTCGAGGGCTACTCGAAGAGGGGGTACCGGTGCGTGACCTGGTGCGCATCGTCGAGGCACTTACCGAGCAGGCTCGAGGGCCCCAAAAAGATGCCGACAGCCTGCTCGAAGCGTCGCGCGTTGCGCTGGCGACCACGATCGGCTCGTTGTTCGAGCGTGACGGACGACTCTCGGCGATCACGCTGTCGCCGATACTCGAACAAGGACTCATCGGAGCACTGCGGGTGAGTGATCGCGGTCGTCGAAGTCTGGCGATCGCCGCTAGCGAGGCCGAGGAGATTGCTCGAAACGTGGGTCATTTCGTTCGCGAGTCCGAAGCGAGGGGGCACAATCCTGTGCTGGTCTGCGCGACGCGGCTGCGCCCCGCACTTAAGCGACTCTTGGCGCCGAGCCTGCCTCGCTTGGGCGTGATCGGCGTGGGAGAAATTGGTCCGACGATGTCGATTTCAACAGTAGGGAGCGTGAATGGTGAAGTGGCCGCAACAGTCTAAAGAACCCATCATGCAGTTCGAGGCTCGAACATCGGAAGAAGCGGTGCGCCTGGCGCGCACGGCGTTGGGCACGGCCGCACCGGTGCGGTGCTGGAAGGCCCGTCGAGGGGGGCTCTTCGGCTTTTTCGCCAAAGAGGTGTTCGTGGCCGGCGTTGATGCGCCACCGGGAAGCGCTCGTGCGGACAATGTCGCACGAGCGGCGCACGCACGCTCCACCATCGCGGAATGGACGTACGATCCGACGAAGTTCGCCGACGCCGATGAGCAGAGCGACTGGCCGACATTGGCGCCGGGTGCCTCGCTCGCAGACCTGGTGGAATCGACGAGGGACGAAGTGTCGCTGGCTTCTTCGAACGTCCTTGAGACCGCGTTCATTGACGTGCTCGCTCAGGCCCAAGCCGCACTCAACGTCGAGCCCCCGGCGCCGACGGTCAGCCCACGCCAACCCGAGCAGGCGTATCTGGACGCGACGGTGTCACCGGTTCGTCGTGCGACCTTTCCAGAGGTGGCGCCAACGTCGCACGAGCGCGTCCTCGGGCCTGAGCGAATAGAGGGTTTGCGGGCCTTCATCGCGGACTTTGGCGTGCCGAGTGATTTCTGGCCCGAGGAGCGCGAAGAGACGCTGGACGGCGTGGTGCGATGTTTCTCCAGGTTGCCCGCCGCTCCGCCGCTGCCGACGCGCGCGGGGTCGGTGGTCGTCGTTGTGGGTTCGCGCCGTGACGTCCAAGTAGTCGCCATGCGCCTTATCGAACTCATGGGCCTGGACGAGTCGGATCTGATCGAGGCGCAGGCCACGAGTGCCAGTCGACAGCGGGTCACTCGTCGTAGGGGATCTCGAACGAGCGTGGTGACGATCGACGCGCCACTTCGCTCACGCGAGCTGGGCGAGACCGCGACCTGGATCGACTCGTTGAAACCCGACCTGGTGGTGGGAACGGTCTCGGCGACCGCGAAACGCGCTGACGTGGAGTCGTGGCGCCGACAGCTCGCCAGTATCGACGCCCTGGCGCTGTCTCGGGTGGCCGAGACCGCCTCACCGGGTGAACTACTCGGCGACCTGCCAATTCTGCTCGTTGACGGATATCTGGCGTCAGCGCTTCGATGGGTGGTGCTCGTGCTCGACGCGCTACTGGAGCCGCATTGAAACCGCGCTCGTACCAGGCGTTCATCGCCGACATTCGTGGTTATCGCCCGGCGATAGCCATCGCGCTGTCGATTGTGGCGGTAATACCGAGTTTCATGGCGTTCCTCCACCAGGACCTTTCTGCGCTGCAGGTACTTGGTCGCTTTGCCCAGTTCTTGGTCGGGGTCGGAGCTCTCGTCTGGCTCACGACCGGGGTGCTGGTCCGTTACGCAAAAATGCAGCAACGAGTTGAAAGGTCCAGGAAGCGCGACGACGAAATGATGCTCTAGCCCCTCAATTTTGGGCCTCCGCGGGTCGTTATCACTTGAAGTGGATACCGATACCCTTCTCGTCGAGCTTGTTGAAGCCCTTGATCGTGATCTCGAGCTCTTAGCGGTGCTGCGGTATCGCATCGTGGTACTTGGTGCGCTCGCGGGCGCAGACCAGACTTCGTCGCTTCCCTTGGCGGTTCGAGAGATCGAGGTGGCCTACGAGGCGCTACGTCTGGCTGAGATCGTTCGCGCCACGGTGACCGAGCGGGTGGCCGACGAGTTCGGTATCGAGTCAATGCCCCGCGTCGATGAGATCGCCACCTACGTCAGCGGCGGGTGGAGCGATCTCTTGCTCGAACGGCGCCGAAGCCTGATTGAGATCGTGTCAGAGATCCAAGGGCTCTCCCAGACGGTGGCCGTCGCCATGGGGCGACGTGTCGCACTCGCCGAGGAAGCGTTCACCTTCTTACGAACTGATAGTTCCGCAACGTACGGGCGCCCCACATCGCGTGGTGGCGTGCTCGTGGAGGGGGCGATATGAGCGACATGGGCTTGTCGATCGCGGCGAGCGGGCTCGCGGCGAATTCGGCTGAATTGAATACCGCGTCGAACAACCTGGCCAACGTCTCAACACCGGGTTACGCCACCGAACAAGTGAACCTCTCACCCGAAACGGCCTCGGGACCGCTCAAAGCGGGCCAGGGCGTCTTGATTGGTTCGGTGTCACGACTGAGTGACGCCGTGTACGCGGCGGTGAGTGTCGCAGCCGCTGGGGTCCAAGGAGCGGCGTCCCAGACCAATCAGGTCATGACGTCTATTCAAACGGTGTTCCCCGAGCCGAGCAGCAACGGCATCGCCTCACAGCTCAATACCTTCTGGTCCAGCGTCGCGACACTGGCGTCGAACCCCGGTCAGGTCGGCGCGGAGCAGGCGGTCGTCGGTGCGGCGCAGAACGTTGCGCTCACACTCAACTCGAGCTCGAGCCAATTGAGCCAGATCGCCAGTTCTCTCCAGACCTCGGTGGGATCGGGCGCGGGTGACGGTGGAACGCTGACCCAGGTGAACTCGCTGCTCCAACAGGTCGCCACATTGAATGCTCAGATCGTTGCCGGCGCGGTCAGTGGACAGAACTCGAACGCATTGGTTGATCAGAGCACCGCCGCGGTCAACACATTGGCGGGGCTCGTCGGACTCACGAGCACGACTGGTCCCCACGGCACCGTGGCCCTCTATTCGAACGGCGTACAACTGGTGAGTGGCAATATTGCCCAGACCCTGAGTACGACCGGTTCTGCCGCGACGGGCAATCTCGCTATCACGACGTCCAACGGTGTCGCGGTGAACGTCGGCGGCTCCATTGGCGCCACGTTGACCGCGGTGAACACGACCATTCCCGACTACCAATCGAAACTGAACGCCGTGGCTGACGCGCTGGCGACCGGGGTGAACAGTGCACAGGCCAATGGCATGAGTGCGTCAGGGGTCCCGGGCTCGGCGATCGCCGGCGGTGCGACGGCGTTACCCAACATTTTCGTGGACAATGGTTCGTCGAGCACCTATACAACGAGTCCACCCGCCGTCAACTCGGCGGCGACCATCGAGGTGGCACCCGCGTTGGTGAGCAACCCTTCGCTCGTGGCGACGGCGGCGGCTCCGGGCGCCGGTAACTCCAACGTCATCGGGACCGCGACCCTCGACGGCTCTAACGCCCAGGTAATGGCAGCCCTGGCGTCTTCGACAACAGGCCCCGACGCGACGTACCAGTCAATGATCGGGGCGCTCGGGAGCCAGGCCGCGAGCGCCCTCTCCACGTCCAACGCCGCGCAAGGGCTCTTGACGACGGCGACCAACAATCTCTCCACCATCTCTGGTGTGAATCAGAACACTCAGGAGGTCAACATCTTGACTGCTCAAAATGCGTTCCAGGCCAACTCCAAGGTCATCAACGCAATCAACGCCTGTTTCCAATCCTTGATCGCGGCGGTGTGACGTGTCGATATCCGATCTAGCGCTCACTCAAGCACTCGCCACCCAACTCTCCTCCAAGGCGAATGATGTCGCCACCTTGCAGATGCAGATAGCGTCGGGCCAGGCGTTGAACCAGCCTTCGGACAACCCGGCGGCTGTGACCCAGGTCCTCGCTCTCTCGAGTCAGGCCGCCCAGTTGTCGAGCTACCAGGCCAATGCGCAGAGTGCGTCGTCATGGTTGGGCACGGCTAACAACACCGCCAACAGCGCGCTGCAGGTGATGAGCTCGGCCAACACACTCTTGCTACAGGCCTCGAGTCAAGGTTCCCAGAACGCCAGCAGTTATCAGGCCATGGGGCGCCAACTCCAGGGGATGGTGTCGAACCTGCTGCAATTGGCCAATACGCAGTACGACGGGCGGGCCCTCTTCGGTGGCACCTCGTCGAGTCCGGTGGCCTACGACGTCAACGGTAACTATCTGGGAAACGCCGATACGCCGAGCGTCGTCATTGGTGCGGGCGCGGGGGTCGGTCAGACCGTCCCGCTGTCAGTACCGGGGACTTCCATGTTCGGTGCGGGTGCCGCCAACGTCTTTGCGACCCTCACCACAGTCGCGAACGCGCTCTTGACGGGCACGCCGACCTCCGCGCAGATCTCGAGTGCGATTACCGCACTTGGCTCGAACGTGGCGACCGCGGAACAAGCGAGCGTCGTGCTCGGTAACGCCACCCAGGCGGCGTCGATGGCGAACGCTTCGCTCACCACCCAACTGAGCAACGTGCAGGCGAACTCGGCGAATCTGAAGAGCGTGAACATCGCCCAGGCCACGTCCCAGTTGGGCCTTGACACCACGAGCTATCAGGCAGCGCTCTGGGCGGCGTCAAAGGCGATTCCCGAGTCACTCATGACGTTCATCGCATGATCGAAACAAACCACACCCAGCCTGCGCCCTCGACGTCGAAGGCGCGGTCTACAATGGCTGAACTTGAGAGAGAAGGCAGCATGCTCACCGCCAACGCTCCCATCCACATTGAACGGATGGCGTTGAAGTTCCACCACGACCTTCCGGGTTTCAGAGGCGCGCGCAACTTCATGATCGAGCCGCTCGGCGAACCCAACGCCGAAGTGTTCGCCAGCCTTCGATGTTCGGACACCGTGTACGTCCAGGAGAACGTGCCGATCGACAATCTGGTGTTGCTCGTGATGTCCCCGGGCGCGTTCTGGTCTGACTACGAGGTGCGCGTCGAGGATCCAGTCGTAGCCGAACTCGAACTCACCGAAGCCAATGACGCCGCGCTGCTCGTCATCGTGCACCCCAAAGAGCCACTCACGCAGTCAACAGTCAACCTGTATTCGCCAATCGTCTACAACCGTCGAACGGGGGCCGCTGACCAGATCGTGCCCGCGACGACCGAGCAAGAGGTTGGCTGGAGTATTCGCGCGCCCTTCCCCAGCGAATGAGATGATTGACACCTCATGCTTTCACTAACGCGCGAAGTCGGACAACAGATATTGATTGGTGACGACGTGGTGCTGACGGTGCTCTCCGTGTCCGCGAACGGTCGTGTGCGCCTCGGGATCGAGGCGCCCAAACAGGTCCGTATCGACCGCAAAGAGGTCCTAGATCGCATCAGGCAGGCCAATATGGAATCTGCGAACGCCACACCCGACACGACCGTCGATGCAGCCGCATGGGCCGCCTACGGGGCACGGCGCGCCAACGCGCGGGCGAA
>JABBNY010000053.1 GCA_019352095.1 Acidobacteriota bacterium | reverse complement strand
CGTCATCGGTCTTCTTGGCGACTTCTTTGACCAACTCGGCACCGATCTTCTCGAATGGGTCTTCGAGGTCGATGTCCTTCGCGATCGAAACACCGTCATTGGTGATGGTGGGGGCGCCCCACTTCTTGTCCAGCACGACGTTGCGGCCCTTGGGCCCAAGGGTCACGCGGACCGCGTCAGCCAATTTGTTCATGCCACGCTCTAAAGACCGGCGGGCCTCTTCATCGAAAGCGATCAGTTTCGCCACTGTGAATCCTCCTAGTTGCGACTTCGCACCTTTTGGCGCAAAGCAATATTAGCAGTCTAGGGGGAAGAGTGCTAACGCGAACTAGCCGCCCGCCACGGCCGGCACGAGTGAGACGGTCTGGCCGGATTCGAGCACGGTGTCGAGCCCGTTGAGGAAGCGGACATCCTCATCGGCGACGAAGACGTTCACGAAACGGCGCAGCGCACCCCGATCGTCGAGGACTCGAAAGGCAATGCCCGGATAGGCAGCGTCAACAGCGTTGATGGCGTCTCGAACGGTGGCCGCTTCGACGGGCACTTCGCCCGCACCGCCCACGAGTGAACGCAGCTGACTCGGTAGTCGCACGATGACGTTCATGATGCCGACGTCACGAGTTGGTGGAATCGAAGTGCTTCTTCGGCCTCACCCAGGGACGGCTTGATCGTCGAGGACACCGTCGCGATGTCGGCGACGGCATCGAGCGTCTTCAGCCCGTGCCCCGAGATGATTGCGACGATGGACTTCTCTGGGTCGATGGTGCCGCGCCTGATCATCTGTCGAAGTGACGCAATGGTTGTACCCCCGGCGGTTTCGGCGAACACGCCTTCGGTCTCGGCGAGAAGTCCAATGCACTCAAGGATCTCTTCGTCCGACACCGAACCACAATCACCACCTCGAGCGCGAAGTTCATCGAGCACGTACGGCCCGTCGGCGGGGTTACCGATCGCGAGCGAACGCGCAATCGTGTTCGGGCGCTGCGGCGTGACGACCTCGGCGCCCTCAGCAAAGGCGGTGGCAATCGGTGAGCAGCCTGTGGCCTGGGCACCGAAGAGCACCGGCTCTGGTCCATCGATCAGACCCAGTTCGATGAATTCACGAAATCCCTTGGCGACTTTTGTCAACTGGCTTCCCGACGCCACCGGCACGACCACCTGGTCCGGTGCCCGCCATCCCAATTGCTCAGAGATCTCAAAGGCGAGGGTCTTTGATCCCTCGGCGTAGTACGGACGCAAATTCACGTTGACGAAGGCCCAGTCGTCGTGCTCGGCGACCAGTTCGACACAGAGTCGATTGACGTCGTCGTAGTTTCCTTCCACGCCGAGCACCGTGCCGCCGAAGATGGCCGTCATTGCAATCTTGGACTTCTCGAGATCCGAGGGAATGATGGTGACGCTCGGCCAGCCAATGAAGGCGGCGTGTGCTGCGACCGAGGTGGCGAGGTTGCCCGTCGACGCACATGCGGCCGTCGTGAATCCGAGACGACGAGCGCTCGACAGCGCGACCGACACCACGCGGTCTTTGAAGGATCCGGTCGGGTTGCGGGTGTCGTCCTTCAACCAGAGTTCCTTGACGCCCAGCACCTCAGCGAGACGAGTGGCCCGACGCAGCGGCGTCCATCCCGCGCCGAGATCCACGGGTTCGACTCCCGGGTCAGGTAGGAGAGCCGCATAGCGCCACATTGAAGCGGGACCTTGGGCGATTGACTCTCGCGTGACCACGCCCTTGGCACCCTCGAGGTCGTACGCGACCTCGAGCGGTCCAAAGCAGAATTCACACGAATAGCGAGCCTCCGTTGGGTAGGAGGTACCGCACTCTCGACATAAAAGACTTGTAGCGAAACTCATGACTCCCTTTTCATCGTTCGGGCTTTGGCACCTGGTGTGGAGAGCGAACCGCCCGGGTTCCACACTGGTTGTCGCGACTTCAAAGGGCCCGCCCCTCAGTCGCTCTTGATGACATAACAATTCTTGCGTCTCATCGCGTCTTTGTCAAGTCCCAATATTGACGACCTCGGCCTAGCCTCATATCTATGACCCACTCAGATGTGCCCTGGACGCTCGGACCAGACGATTTCGATCTCGCCCGCGTGGCGCTCTTGAAGCAGTCGACATCCATCGCGGTCATCATCCCGGCGAAGAACGAGGCTCCGACCATCGGCGCGGTGCTTGAGGCGGTCAAGTCTCGCCCGGAATTCATCGATGAGTTGGTGGTGGTCAACGACCACTCGAATGACGACACCATGACCGTCGCCGATCATCACGGAGCTCGCGTCGTCACCCTTCATGGTGAGGGGGGTAAAGGCGAAGCAATGAAGGCGGGTCTCGACGCGACAAGTGCGGATCTGGTCGTCTTTCTCGATGCGGATGTTCTCAATACAACCTCAGAGTTCGTCCCTCGACTGGTCCAGCCGCTGCTCGAACGTTCGGACATCGAATTGGTGAAGGGTTACTACGAGCGACCTCTCCACAACATGCCAACCGGGGGCGGACGGGTCAATGAGCTCGCGGCGCGCCCGATCCTGGCCCTGTTGTATCCGGGCCTCGGTGAGATTCGCCAACCCTTGGCTGGTGAGACCGCCGGGCGGCGGCGCGCGTTTGAAACCATCACCTTCGAATCCGCCTACGGCGTCGAGATTGCACTCCTCATCGACATCGCTCGCAAATACGGGGTCCACAGCGTGGCCCAGGTCGACCTCGGCGTGCGTCGCCACCGCAATCGTCCACTCGATGAACTTCGACCTATGGCCGTGGACGTGTTACGCGCCGCACTCGGCCGGTTCAAAGTCTCACTGCCACCCCAGATGTGATCTAACCCTTGACAGCGCTGTCTGGGCCAAGGAGCACGATTACGTCATCGGACGACGCTCCCGCAACTGAGTGCAGTCCGTTGAGCGGTTGGACCGCAGAGGTGTTCAGCTTCAGTTCCGTGGCGATCTGTCGAGCTGCCCACTGATAGCCGGGGTTGAAGTAGACAATTGTCTTGGCGGTCGAAGGGCCATTCACTTCAGGAAGCGTGTCCCAGCCAAATGTCATCAATTGTTGGGTGTTGGCTCGCGCCAACCCGGTGATGGTGGTGCCGTTAGCCACCTGAACTCGCACCTTCGCCTTAGGGACCAGACTCGTCGTCGTGGAGGTGGAGCCCGAAGCGCCAGCGCCGGCGGTTGTTGTTGTCGTCGTGCCATTCACCGGTGCCGCGCCGGAGTTGCGCAGCATGACAAAAGTCGCGCCTACGAAAAGCACGAGGATCAGGAGCACGACTGCCAACGACGGCTGGTAGTGAGATCCCTCATTGTGTGGACCGTGCTGCGGGTGCGATACGTCACTCATCTGAGTAAGCCTAGAGCGGCGCGTCAACATTCACTAACCTAGTTATTTCCAAGCCGGTGTGGCGCAGTCTGGCAGCGCAGGCGATTTGTAATCGTCAGGTCGGGGGTTCGAATCCCTCCACCGGCACTAAGGAGGGTCATGGAACCAATACGCAGAATCTCATCGTTACTGAAGGAGTTCCGGACCTTCGCGATCCGGGCCAATGCCATCGACCTCGCGATCGCCGTGGCGCTGGGTGGAGCCTTCACGGCGGTCGTCCAGTCAATCGTCGCGGGCCTGTTCACCCCGCTGATCGCCGCAATCTTCGGTCAAGCCAACTTCACAACTCTGTATTTCACCATCAACGGGAGCAAGTTCCAGTACGGCCTCTTTGTGAACGCGGCAATTACGCTCCTCGTCGTCGCGGCAGCCCTCTTCTTCTTCGTCGTGAAGCCCCTCAACGCCATTCGTCGCAAGCTCGGCCACGACACCAGCCCACCGCCGCCAATGACTTCGTGTCCCGCGTGCTTTACGGACATTGATACCCGCGCTAGGCGTTGCCCTGCGTGTACGGAGGTGCTGGTCGAAGGCTGGAACGCCTGAGCGTTAATTCGCAAATATCTCAACGCGACGAAACATCGCTGCTGTGAATCCGGTGATTTCCCCTTCACCGCGCATCGTCATTCGCATGTGCACTGCCCCGAAACGCGCCAACTCGGCCCGGAGGTACTCAACAACGCGAAGCGCGCGTTGCGTACTGAGTGTCATGTGAAGTTTGAGAGAGCCCGAACCTGCGTCGTAGCCATAGAGTGCGACCGAGATGAACTTCTTCAAATGCATTTTTCCAGCAACTGCACGAATTTGGGCGCGCAAAGTTCCGGTCAGCACGGTGGAGTGATCGAGGAATGGCCCCACTGATCCGATCAGCACGGTTTCAGGAACTGACGCTGCTGACTTCGACCACTGAGCATAAAGTGTGGTCGCGCCGTTCAAAGTGAACTGGGAGCCAATTGCGTAGTTAGAGCCACTCGCGTTTGCAGCGGTGTTCCATCCGCTAAAGACATAGCCCGAGCGAACCATCCCCTTCGAACCAGACACTGTCACAACTGCGCCGTCCGCTCCAAGAATTTGTTCCACTGTCCCATTTCCCTGATTTGAAGAAAACGACAGGGTCGCGGAGGCGTCCGCTACCCACTGAGCAAAAGCGGTCTCGGAAAGAGATGGCGTCAGGGTTGCTCCCCCTTGGCCGAGCAATTGACCTCCCACCGCTGACGTGAACCAACCGGCAAACGTGAATCCTGGATCTGAAAGCGTTGCCGCGAGTGGTAGGGCAATCGAAGCACCTGGTGACAACGAGACAGGGTTAACGGTCCCCGTTGCACCATCAGAATCAAAATTGATCACAAGATTGGTAGGTCCCGAGATAGGCGGACTTACAGTCGTGACCGTTGAAGGAGTCGTTGTGGTTGGCACAGCCGTCCATTGGGCATAGAAAGTTATGTCAGCACTGAATGCGTAACTTGCACCATCTGAATAGCCTGTTCCTCCGCCACCCGGGATGGTATTCCACCCACTGAATGAATGATTTGCGTTCTGAAAGGAAGGACTCAGGCTCGAAATTCTGATGAGTGATGAAGCGGAATTCGCTGTCTGCTCTGCAACTACGGAATCAGTGAGGGAGGCATTCTCGGCGAATGTGACGGTATGGAACGGCAATGACCATTGGGCATAGAGAGTTATGTCCGACGTGAACGAATACACCTGTCCATTTGAGTACGTCGTTCCGGTGCCATCTGCGGAGGTGTTCCATGCCAGAAATGTATTCGATGAATTCGTGAAGGTCGGAACCAAACTCGCGAACAGTGTGAGTGCTTCCGGAACCTGTGATGTCTGCGAAGTAGCAACTTGATCACTCGGACTGTCGTTCTGAGCAAATGTCACAGCAAAGTTCATTCCTGCGAATGCGTTCACCGGTGTCAGTAGTCCAATACACGGCACGAGTAGCAGCGAAGAGACAAATAGACGAAGCAGGACCCTTGACCAGATGCGCATAATTTCCTTTAAAAAGTTGGAATGTGCGCCTGGGCAAACAGCCGTACCTACTACATCCTCAATTTCCGGGTTGTAATTCCGTGCCTCGGAGTGAGAGATGATTCAATTGCTGAGCGAATCATAGGTACAACGGTCGGGGGAACTCGGCTCTTGCTACTTTAATTTTGAGAATTCATTTCGTTGTCGAGCGACCTCGAACGCCGCCACTGATACCGCAACACCTGCGTTGAGAGAACTGATCTTGCCCAACTGGGGTATTGAGACAACTGCCGCGCAACGCTTTCGCGTCAGCGCCGCGAGTCCCTTCTCTTCTCCCCCAACGATCAGCGCGACTGGCACCGAACCGAGATCGAGGTCATAGAGGGAGTCCTTGGATTCGCCCGCGAGCCCAACAGTGAGGACGCCCGCCTTGTTCAACTGGTCAATGGCCGCAGGAATGCCTCCGACGTCACAGAACGTCAGGTACTCAATTGCACCCGCCGCTGTCTTGGTCACCGTTGGCGATATTCGCGCGGAGCGATGGCGCGGCACGACGACGCCCGTGACCCCGGCACCATCGGCGCTTCGCAACATCGCACCAAGATTGCGCGGGTCCGTGACACCATCACAGACAAGAAGGAATGGATGGGTGACATGGAGCAGTGTGTCGAGATCGACCGTCTCCAGTCGATGACAGATGGCCATCACACCCTGATGTCCTTCGGTTCGAGCCTCTCGATCCAAGCGGGCCATTGAAATGACCTGGACCGGGACTCGTTGACGTTGGGCCTCCAACTCAATCGCGTCGAGAATTTCGGAGGGGTCCTGGGCTTCGGCGACAAAGATCTTCTGGATCGCGCGGCGACGAGCCTTCAAGAGCTCGAGCACTGCATGGCGACCTTCAACCTGCTCTCCGCCCAGACCCTCCTTGTCACGGTTGGGCGCTCGTCGTGGGCCACCGACTTGGCCGCCGGTCATAGGGCGTCCACCTTGGCGCGGCGAGCGGGTGCGCGGAACGCCTCGGCGAGGTGCGGGGCGTGGACTCATCAAATCTCCTCAAGTAGGACAACAGCGGTCGCAGCGATACCCTCGACGCGACCCAACGCCCCAAGTCCCTCGGCGGTGGTGGCCTTCACCGATACGGGTGTGGCGAGCAGCGCCGACAGCTCTTCGGACATTGTCGGCATAAAGTATGCCAGTTTGGGACGCTCGGCGATGATAGTGATGTCGGCCGACGTCACCCGGTAACCGGCGTCTCGCACGAGAGCGAGGGTCGCTTCGAGGAGTCGCCGCGAAGGCGCTTCCGCAAATTCGGGATCGGTGTCGGGAAAGTGCCGACCGAGGTCACCCAGGTTCGCCGCGCCGAGCAGCGCGTCACAGAGCGCGTGGGTCGCCACGTCGGCGTCGGAATGCCCGACGAGTCCGCGTCCGTCAGGGATGCACACGAGACCCAACCAGAGCTCTCGGGTGACGTCGTGGCTCGTGCGATGCACGTCGATTCCGTGTCCGATCCTCATTGTCCGTCCTTCGCCAGTTGCGCCACACGAGCGAGGTCGCCGGGCTCGGTGATCTTGATGTTGGCGCTCTCTCCGGCCACGACGATGACGCGTGCACCGAGCGCTTCGACGAGCGCGGCGTCGTCGGTGGCCTCGTCGGCGTGCTCGTGGGCACGCACCAACAACTCGCGGCGAAAGGCCTGGGGTGTCTGGACCGTGACGAGATCACCCCGTGGCACGGTTTCGCGCACGACCAGCGTCGAATTGTCGGCGCACACACGTTTCACCGTGTCGGTGATGGCGAGCCCGGGTATCGCAGCGTCCGCACCGTCTAGCACCGCCCGCACGACCGATTCGAACAGGGCGACACTCGCGGCTGGTCGCGCCGCGTCGTGCACGACGATAACGTCAGCATCGCCGCACTGGCTGAGTCCGGCGCGCACGGAACCGGCACGACTGGCGCCACCGGCGACGATGATGTCGGCACCCTCGCCGTTGCCGTTGTAGTGCTCAGGCACTACGAGGACGACACGTGACGCTACGCTCCTCGCGGCGCGCACGCTGTATGCCGCGACCGAATCGTCGCCAAGGAGCTCGAACTGCTTGGGGCCGCCGAATCGGGCCCCCTGACCGCCGGCCACGACAATTGCGGCCACCGTCATGGCTAGGGGAGAACCGAGGCGAGCTTTTCTTCAGCCGCTTCAGTGTCGACGTTCAACGCAAAGGTCAACTCCGAAACCAGGATCTGGCGAGCTCGTGTGAGCATTCGCTTCTCTCCCGCTGACAGGCCCTTGTCCTTGTCGCGGATCGAGAGATTTCGAACCACCTCAGCCACTTGATAGATGTCACCGGAGCGAAGCTTCTCAGAGTGGTTCTTGAAACGGCGTGACCAGTTCGTCGGCATTCGTGCTTCCTTCTTTCGAAGCACTGCGAACACTTCTTCGACTTCTTCGTCGTTGATGACGTCACGAAGGCCCACCGATTCGGCGTTCGCCACCGGCACCATGAGTACCAGGTCGGTGTAGGCGACCTTCAACTTGAGGTAGTCCTGCTTGACGTCAAAGGCGGTCATCTTCTCGATTTTCTCCACGGTGCAGGCGCCGTGGTGGGGGTAGACGAGACGATCACCCTTTTTGTACTTACGTGAGGTCATAAATCAAGTTCTCCTCAAAGAAAATCCGCCCAGTGGGGCGTTAGGGGGATTAGTAATTCTACCGCACTTTGCTCATAACGTGTCGCTGCGCGCTGACGCTATTGCCTCGACGAGCGAACTGCAGCGCAGCACCCGAATCCCCGGCACCTCTTCGAGCTCACCTTCGCCGGGGACGATGATCGACGTGGCCCCCAGACGCTGGGCTTCTCGAACCCTTCTCGTCAACCCCGACACGCCGCGCAACTCACCCGCGAGGCCCACCTCGCCCACCGCCGCGACCGTGCGCGGCACCGCGAAATCGAGCGCCGCAGACGCAACAGCGAGGGCCAAGGCGACGTCCACCCCTGGCTCGTTGGCGGGTAAGCCGCCAGCGGTGGCGGCAAAGACGTCCGAAGCGCTGATATCTATGTCACAGCGCGCCTCGAGCACCGCGAGCAGGAGCGCCAGACGCTGTGACGACACCTGATGGGCTACCCGACGGGGCGAACCCGAACTCGACGCGACCAGGGCCTGGAGCTCGACGAGCATGGACCGCGACCCGTCGTTGGTCACGCAGTAGACAACGCCCGGCACGCTCAGTCGCGGCCCGCGCAGCGCCACCCCCGCGTCGGGCAGCTCGCGTAGCCCCTCGTTCACCATCTCGAGCAATCCGACTTCGCCCGTGGGACCGAACCGGTGCTTCAGCGCGCGGATGAAGCGAAGCGTGCCGTAACGGTCGCCTTCGATGCGAATGACCGTATCGACCAGATGCTCGAGGGTGCGCGGACCGGCGAGTTCGCCGTCCTTGGTGACGTGGCCCACGAGCACGAGGGCGACGCCCAGTGACTTGGCCACCGCGCACAACCGTTCGGCGCTGTGGCGCACCTGGGGAACTGACCCGGCCACGCTCGACAGGGCATCGTCACTCATTGCCGAGATCGAGTCCACGACACAGAGCGTCGGACGAATCGACGTCAGGAGTTCTTCGGCCACGCCCACACTCGTTGTCGCGCACACCTGCAAAGTCGCGGGTATGTCCCCGAAGCGCCGCGCCCGACGAGCGACCTGGGAGGCGGACTCCTCGGCTGCAATGAGTACGACCGAGGAACCCTCGAGGGCGAGCTGGCGAAGCGCCATCAGTGCCAGGGTCGACTTGCCGACACCCGGCTCGCCGAAGAGCAGCGTCGTCGAACCCGCGACGAGACCACCGCCTAGGACGCGATCGAGCTCGGCGACCCCGGTTGAGGTGCGACCACTCAGTTCGTCGCCGACGTCCGCGAGCGACGTGGCAACGGCGCGCGACACCGGTGTGTTGGTGATGCGCTCCTCGTCGAGTGTGTTCCACTCGCCACAACCCGGGCAGCGTCCCACCCACCGTGGCGAGTTGGTGCCGCATTCACGACACACGTGCACTGAGCGAGTCTTCACTCCAGTGAGACTACGAACGAGCTGTGACGTCTAGGCGTTGGGCGAGAGATCTTCGAAGTCCACCGAGGGCGGCAAGCCTTCGACGCCTTCGAAGCTGAGGTGCGTCCCGTCGAGGTCTTCCACGGTGTCCACGACAATGGTCTGGCCAGCGCGGAACTCCTTGAAGAGGATCTTCTCACTGAGGACATCCTCGACGTACGTTTGGATCGCTCGACGAAGCGGTCGTGCACCCAGTTCGGGGTCGTACCCCTTCTCCGCGAGGAACGCCTGGGCCGCGGCCGACAATTCGAGTCCGAGGCCCTGCACCGCCAACTGCTCACGCAGGCGCGTGATGAACAGGTCGGCGATCAAGATCACTTCTTCCTTGGTCAACTCGTGGAACACGATCGTGTCATCAATGCGGTTCAAGAACTCGGGTCGGAAGTGGGCCTTTAGCGCCACGTGGACTCGTTCCTTCATCCGCTCGTGGGTCGCGACGTCTGAGGTCTTGGTGAACCCGATCGCGGCTTTTCGAAGATCGGCGGTGCCGAGGTTCGAGGTCATGATGAGGATCGTGTTCTTGAAGTCCACCGCACGTCCTTGGGAATCGGTCAGACGACCATCCTCGAGGATCTGCAACAGCGTGTTGAAGACGTCGGGGTGCGCCTTTTCGACCTCGTCGAAGAGCACAACGGAGAAGGGCTTGCGTCGAACAGCTTCGGTCAACTGACCGCCCTCGTCGTAGCCCACGTAACCCGGGGGCGAACCAACGAGACGACTCACCGAGTGCTTCTCCATGTATTCACTCATGTCGAGCTGGATCAGGGCGTCTTCGTCGTCGAACAAGAACTGGGCCAGTGTCTTGGCCAGTTCCGTCTTGCCAACCCCCGTCGGTCCGAGGAAGATGAATGATCCACCTGGGCGCTTGGGGTCCTTCAGACCGGCTCTCGTGCGTCGAATGGCCCGGCTCAGCGCGATAATCGCTTCGTCCTGGCCAATGATGCGCTTGTGAAGTTCGTCTTCCATGCGAAGGAGCTTGGAGGTCTCCTCTTCGGTCAAGCGGTAGACGGGGATACCCGTCCAGTTCGCCAGCACCTCAGCGATAGTCTCTTCGTCGACCAGGTCGAAGGTCTCGCCGCCCGATGCCTTCACGGTCGCGTCGAGTTCGTCCTTCCTCGCAATGAGCTCTCGCTCCTGCTCCTCGAGGGCCTTGGCCTGCTCGAGGGCGCCACTCTCCATGGCCGATTCCTTGTCGGCACGAACGCGCAAGATGTCCTCGTCGTATTTCTTCGCCGCCGGCGGTGCCGCCATGCGCCGAATACGCAGTCGACTACCGGCCTCGTCGATGAGGTCGATCGCCTTGTCCGGCAAGAAGCGGTCTGCGATGTAGCGATCGGCCAAATTCGCCGCAGCGATGAGGGCCTGATCGGTGATCTTGACCGCGTGGAACTCCTCGTAGACCTCGCGCAGACCCTTCAAGATCTCGATCGTCATCGCCACCGAGGGCTGATCGACCTTGACCGGCTGGAAACGTCGCTCGAGTGCCGCGTCCTTTTCGATGTGCTTGCGGTACTCGTCAATCGTGGTCGCACCAACGGTCTGTAGTTCCCCTCGTGCCAACATCGGCTTGAGGATCGACGCGGCGTCGATGGCGCCCTCAGCGGCACCGGCGCCCACCAACGTGTGGATCTCGTCGATGAACAAGATGATGTCGCCGCGCGTGCGTATCTCTTTCAGCACCTTCTTCAGTCGCTCTTCGAAATCACCGCGGTAGCGGCTGCCCGCCACGAGCGCTCCGAGGTCGAGGGTGTAGAGCTGCTTGTCCGCAAGGGTCACCGGCACCTGGTTCGCCACGATCTTTTGGGCGAGTCCCTCGACGATGGCCGTCTTGCCGACGCCGGGTTCGCCGATGAGCACGGGGTTGTTCTTGGTTCGACGAGAGAGCACCTGCATCACGCGCTCGACTTCCTTGTCGCGACCGACGAGCGGGTCGAGTTTGCCCTCGCGTGCGAACTGGGTGAGGTTGCGTCCGAATTGGTCGAGCACCGCAGAGCCACCCGCGGACTCGGTGTCGCCCTTGGGTCCCGCGCCGGCGCCCGACGCGCCTGATTCCTTACCAGCTTGACCGGACATCATCTGGATGACTTGCGTGCGTACGCGAGCCATGTCGGCTCCCAGGTCGTTCAGGACCTGGGCCGCGACACCATCGCCCTCGCGCACGAGCCCGAGCAGCATGTGCTCGGTACCGATGTAGGAGTGACCCAACTGGAGCGCCTCACGAAGCGAGAGCTCGAGGACCTTCTTCGCACGGGGCGTGAAGGGAGGCGATCCGGGCGAGGGGTTCGTGTTGGCCCCGATGGCCTCTTCGACCTTTTCACGCACGACGTCGAACGTGACCCCAAGGGCGTCAAGTGCCTTCGCAGCGACCCCTTCGCCCTCTCGAATCAGCCCCAACAGAATGTGCTCGGTGCCGATAAAAGCGTGGTTAAGGTCGCGTGCCTCTTCCTGCGCGAGTACAAGGACCCGGCGGGCACGGTCTGTAAATCGTTCGAACAAAGTTCATCCTTTAGCCGTCAATAAATAGAAGTGTACCGGTGTTCGGGCCAACATCGTTCCGTGCCTTCGGACCACCCAAAACCCTTCATCTAAGGTGTTGTACGTGAACCCCATGGAACGACTGCAGATGGCCTCGGTGGAGGCGGATCTCCAGCGACTCGAGACATTGCTAGCGGAGTCAGTGATCTTCGGCGACGACTACCTGGATTCGGTGACGACTCACCTCATCTACGCCGGTGGCAAACGACTTCGCCCAATGCTCGCCGTCGCGTCGGCTACCGGGGGGACTCGACCAGCCACGCGTGAGGACCTCCTCGGTGGTGTCGCGCTTGAACTACTGCATCTCGCCTCGCTCTACCACGACGACGTCATGGACGAGGCCGAAGTACGACGCAACGTCGACAGCGTCAACGCGCGCTACGGCAACCTCATTGCGATCGTCGCGGGGGACTACCTGATGGCCCGTTCGGCCAGTATCGCGGCTGACCTCGGCGTGGAGATGGCGAGTCTGCTCGCCCAGACGCTCGCGTGGCTCACCCGAGGACAGGTCTCAGAGGTACGAACGGCCTTCTCGGTCGAGCGCACCGAGGCGGATTACTACGAGGCAATCGAGGGCAAGACCGCGTCGCTGATGGCCACCAGTTGTCGCGCGGGCGCCATCACCGCGCAACTCGGTCGCGAAGAGACCGAGGCGCTGAGCGAATTCGGGCGCTGCTTTGGCATGATCTACCAATTGCGTGACGACATCCTCGACGTCATCGCGACCGACAACCAACTGGGTAAGCCCGCTGGTCAGGACCTGGCCGAAGGAATCTACAATCTGCCCACCCTCTTCGCGCTTCGCGACAGATCAGTGGCGGAAGAACTGCGCGACATTCTGGGCTCGGCCCTGAACGACGATGACCGAGAGCGCGCGCGAAAACTCGTCGTCGCTTCTGACGGCATCAGCCAAACCGTGCGAGCCGCCCAATCATTCCTCGCCCAGGCCCACAGTGCGCTCGAGGTCGTCCCGGGTGAGCAGTTGCGCCGCGGATTTGCGTCGCTCATCGAGTCACTGCTCGAAGACCTCCCGGCCTACTAGCGCCTCTTCACCGGTCGCTGTCAGTCCTCGCCACGTGGCGCGAAGCAGCGCCCGTCCTACTGCACGACAAGCGAGCCCGCTTACTCGCGAAGCGACTTGAGGGTCGGGAACGCAATGACTTCGCGGATGCTCGGCTCGTCGGCGATCAGCATGGCGAGTCGGTCCATCCCTATGCCGAGTCCGGCTGTTGGGGGAAGACCCCACTCGAGCGCCTTGATGTAGTCCTCGTCGATTTGCATCGCCTCGTCATCGCCCGCGGCGGCCAAGCGCGCCTGTTGCTCGAAACGGGCGCGTTGATCGACCGGGTCGACGAGTTCACTGAACCCGTTCGAGAGTTCGCGACCGGCGGCGTAGGACTCGAAACGTTCGGTGAGTTCGGGGTCCTCGGGGTGGCGACGCGCCAGTGGTGAGACCTCAACCGGATACTCGGTGACAAAGACGGGGTTCCAGAGGTCCTGTTCGCAGGTGGTTTCGAACAGCTCAGCGAGGCAGCGACCCGGCCCCCACGACGGGTGCACCTCGACGTCGCGCTCCGAGAGCAACTCGGCGAGATGTTCGCGTGGCGTGTGCACCGAGACGCTTTCACCCACCGCGTCGCTCACGAGCGACGCCATGGTGCGCCGGGGCCAAGGGGCGGCGAACGAGAACGCGCGACCCTGGTACTCGGTTTCGGTGGTGCCGAGGACGTCCAGCGCCACACCCGCGACGAGCTCCTCAACGAAACTCATCATGTCGTGGTAGTCCCAATAGGCGGCGTAGAGCTCGAGCATCGTGAACTCGGGATTGTGTCGAGGGCTGAGACCTTCATTGCGAAACACCCGTCCCAACTCAAAGACCCGCTCGAAACCACCAACGACGAGGCGCTTCAGCCAGAGTTCAGGTGCGATGCGCAAGAACAACTCGCTGTCGAGGGCGTTGTGGTGGGTCTTGAACGGGCGAGCGGCCGCCCCGGTCGGGATGGCGTTCAACATGGGTGTCTCCACTTCCATGAAGTTCGCCGCCCAGCAACGCTCGCGCACCGCGCGCAACATCTCGCTTCGACGACTGAGCGAACGCCGCGACACCGGATTGGCCCACAGATCAGCCTCGCGGTGGCGATAGCGCAAATCAAAGTCACTGATGCCAGCCCACTTGTCGCCGAAGTTGTGCAGGGCCTCAGCCAGGCGCACCCACGACGTGACCTTGACCGACAACTCACCTCGTTTGGTGCGTACCACCTCTCCGCTGACACCCACCCAGTCCCCCAGGTGCAATTTCGCAAAGTCCTCGAACTCTCCGGTCACTGCGGCGAGCGCGAAGAGTTGGATCTCACCGGTGGAGTCGCGCATCGTCGCGAACGCCAACTTGCCTTGGGTGCGAAGCAGCATCACCCGACCCGCGACATTGACCACGGCTCCACTCTCCTCGCCGTCGGCGAGGTGCGCGTACGTGCTCTGCAGCTGGGCGCAGTAGGCGTTATGGGCGAATGAGTTAGGCGTGGTCACGTAGCGTCTCCCGAATGATTACGTTCATGAACGATACGCAATCCGTGAAGGGTGAGCCACGGTTCCACGTGTTGGACGTGTTTCGTGTGCGGCGCGATCAAACCCGCGAGACCCCCGGTGGCGATGACCGTGGCGTCGCCGAGCTCTTCGAGTATGCGCTCCACCACCCCGTCAACTTGGGCTGCGAAGCCGTAGAGCACACCGGATTGGATCGATTCGACCGTCGAACGACCGATCACTGACCGAGGGCGCACCAGTTCAACCGAGCGCAGCGCCGACGCCTGGGTGTAGAGCGCTTCGAGCGAGATGGCGACCCCCGGGGCGATCGCT
>JABBNY010000052.1 GCA_019352095.1 Acidobacteriota bacterium | reverse complement strand
GGGCCAAGTCCATCGGTGATGCCCAGGTGACCTGCGCGGAGGGCGTGACGGCACCACTGGGAACGGCCAGCAGGAGCGACCCCGCCACCAGGCCCAGACCCACCACGATTCGCATCAAGACGGTGATCCTCGTAGCGAAGTGAACAAAGGTTGAGAATGGAGACGTCACGACGCCGACCGAGTTCCGTGGCGCCGGTAGGGACGGGGGGGGCACGTCGCGTCTCATCGCCGAATTCCTGCTCCCATGCCGTCCCTAGTCTACCGTCGGCGGTCCACGTTGAGAATCGCGCGAAGGTGGACCGGAGCGTTTCGCGGGGTCGGGCCGGTCGGGGCGTGTGCGGGAAGGGGTGACGTTTTGACGGTATCCTTCGCACCGAAGTGCGAAGAGAGACGCCGTACAGATGGTCTAGGGCTCGTTCTCCGGGCGACGGACAACGTGACCCTGCGCAGGTGGCGCGACGTTAGCCCGTTGGATTTCGGTATCTATCGCACGACAAGCCCGTGCCTTCGCGTGAAACGTTGTCCAGACCCTTCGGACCCACGAGGTCGCGTTCCCGTGGTGCCACGGTGCGGCTTCGGCGATTCTCGAGCCACGTGGGGCGTGACCGTTGTCCAGGGCGGCCGGACCGACGTTGCGGTGTGACGGCATTCACTTGCGCAGGCCGAGATCCGCCAAGGTCTAGGGGGAGTCCCAGCGAAGTGACGACGTGGCCACGACGTCGTCGACCCCGCGAGAGTGGTGGGTTCCACCCGGCGCCGCCAGTTCCCCAGGTGATGGGAATGGCCAAGGATTTTGAGATGGGCGTGGCGAAGTTGATGTCTGGGCGCGTAGGGGTTTCGTGTTACGCGCCCAGGGCCGCTCGGACGCGTGGAACTTGGATTCACGCACGGATCGACGCTGTCGTCTCTCCGTGACTGCGTGGAACTCCAATGCACCGAGAGGTCGGTTGAATAGCGAATACCTGCTTCGGCAAAGTGTGTTGGTGATGGGGAGCGGGGTGGACCTGTCGAAGAAGACCGAGATAGAGACACAAATTGATCAGGTACTTTGTTCGTGGAGGTAAGGAGATTCGAACTCCTGACCCCTTGCATGCCATGCGCTCTTTCCCAGTTCGCTGAGGTTCGCTGGTGGCCGTATGTGGCGGAATTATTGGGGGTCTCAATTCGTCGGCGTCCGGTTGCGGCCGCACGTAACCGTCGGCGTTGCTAAAGGCGTTGCTAAAGGAAATATTCGCTCAAAAGTTCGGTTCTTAATCCACCATTTTCGCCGACGAACTTCGCAACCGACGTCAGTATGGGCGTGATGCAACTTGCACGTGTGTAATATTTCACGGCCAAAGGCCCGTGGTGGCGAGTTCTCAAGTCATTTCCTATAACCATGCTCCATGTTCGTACATGCCACCTTTCAATGATGCCTGCCCGCTGGATCAGTTACTGGATAGGTGAAGTCCCCTCTGGGCTCACGTCGGACTTCTGGCATCGGCCAACTTTAAGAAATCACTCGTCAGTGTTGGTATCAAATTGGATATCGAGTCCAAGTCATGTCTGACCCCACTGCAGCGTGATCGGGTCCCAGTGACCGATTGCCGTTCCGTCAAAAAGTGCGTCGACGAAGGGCCTCACTATCGCCAGTGCTTCGTCGAGCGTCTGCGCCAAAGGCAGGATCGAGCGTTGTGCTTCGCTCTCATACTCCGTCTTCCAGAGTGCACGGTCAGGTACATCGAAACGATTTGGCAGAGTGATTCCTCGCCGCGTCAATTCCGACTGCATGGCCGTTCTCTGAAGTTCGGCGTCGACCGACGCTTCGGTAATGATGGCAACGAGGTCGACGAGGTCCTTGAAACGGGTGGATGGACGGTCTCCGTGCCGCTCTATGATTGCCGCCACTTTGTCGGCCACATGATCAACGAGCGGGTAGACCCGATAACCGTGCTGGGTGACGTCGGGCATCACAATACGCGTTAGCGCCGGCATTTCGTCAGGCTCCCCGGTCATGCGGAGATTCGAGCCCACTAGATCGACGTGGAACTGAGCCCACTGCGTCGCTCCGACGTATGCGGTCACTGGGAACCGGACACCGGCTGCTCCATCGGAGTGTGCGCGTGCTGGGCCTATATCGAACCTGAACCAGTCGCCGATGTCGAGGTCCGCCGCTCGACCGATGTCGGCTTCAGCCACTTGACGTTCCGCCGATCGATAGACGTCGACATCGATCGTGGCCCGAACTCCAATTTCGCGGGCGAGGAGTGCTGTCGCGCCCTTCACGACCCACCCGTCATCGACAAGGTACAGCCGCTCCAAGAAGCGGTCGTACGCCATCTGCCGCTGGAGCTGTGGGAGGTTCCACCGGCAAGTCTCTGCGACCGCCTTGAGCTTGTCGGTGAGCGCTCGACGGAACGCCATCGGACTCGAATAAGTACGCTCGCGCTCGCTCATGTTGGTAGCCCCGGTGGTGACACTGAAGGTGCATGGGTCGAATCAGAGTAAGAGTGCATTGGGTTGCGGGCCTTTTGCATCCATTTCTCGGTCTCCTCGTCATCGACGAGGTCGAGTAGCCAGCGGAGGAGGGCGAGCCCGTCATCGCGGCGCAGTCCGAATCTTCCGGCGTGGGGGGCGAGGCTCACCGCGAAAGCTCCGGGATGGTCGAAGACTGGGCGGATGGCGTCGACGATAATCTGAGCGACAGCTCCAGGGTCCTCGTGGTCGTACAGCAGGTCAGAGGCGATTCGTGCCGGCCGGGTCGCCGGCAGTCCGCGAAGTTGAATCCATTCTCCGTCCGCGAGGGGGCGCTGGTGAAGACGGACATCTCGTCGTCGGCTCTGCTTGCGCCGGGCCAGCGTGAACTCGTGGTGGTCCGCGGGAAGGTGGCCTATGCCATAAAGCGCCGCTGCCGACCGGTGTGACACCACGCCCTCTGGGGGAGTGCGCTTCCATGCGGGTACGTCGGGAGCCAGTTGGAGCCACGCGGCTCGAAGTTCCATGTGATCTGGCGTGGGCGAACCCACGAGCCGGTAGACGCCGTAGGCAACTCGCTCCAGAAGTGAGTCGGGAGCCGTAAGGCGCTCGAGCGTCGTTGCTGGAATCTCGACATTTTCGAGTTGACGGCGGGTCACGAGTCCCCACTGCTCTTCGGCGAGTTCTGCGAAGCGATCTAAGGTCCTGTGGCGTTCCACAACTGCATTATACCCTGAAAACGGGGGGTTGCGTAGTACTGATGAGTAGTTAGAACTGCATTACACCCCGTAAATGGGGGAGTTTGTAGTAGTAACCAAGCATCTGGCCCGTCCGACTACGCAGCGTGCAGTACTAAATTCACGCGGAGGGTACTAGCAAAATTCCGCAAGAGTCATCACCGATTTCACGGATCTCGTACTACGGGTGTCGCCGTTAGTCCTTTAAGTTGACCTTGGACCAATAACCAGGGCGTTGTGACAAGTCGGAAATGAAGAAAGCGGGTTAAGGCATCCATGGCTGCAGCGCTTGTTGCAGCCATGAGAAACGCACTCGCTCCTGTTCTAGGCGGACCGCCGGGCCGTAGCGGTCCTCAATGAGGTCGTGGTAGAGCGCCCGCTCAGCATCGTTAAGGTTCGTCAGAGCTCGGCTGGTGGGGCTGGGCTCGATTACCCACTGCCGGGGATGGGCGAGCAGTGTTTGAAGATCCATCATTATTGATTGCACGGAATCGAATTGAGTCCGCAGTCGGTGCAAGATGTCGAAGCCATGCGTGTCAATGTCACCCCAGTAAACGATCTCCCGTCTATACATCCAGGGGATGTCTTGCAAGGCGGCGAGGCTGAATCCGGATCCGAAGACGACGATTGAATTCGGAACGGTGGGAAAGGCGAGGTAGGTGATCTCGTTTTCGACGACAAAAACAGTGTCGGCGACGAGTTCGAGAGCGGCGAGTTCCTCGGTGCGCAATGTGATCTCGCTGAGGTCCTTCGGGAGGGCCGGTTGTGGGTTGAGTAAACGGAGCCGCGTATAGGTGGGCTTGGGTCGAAAGCGGAACCGGCGCGCAAAGTCTGCGGCGCTGTACTCGGAGTCAATCCGGTCCTCGGACAGTACGGCCGTTAAGAGTTCGTCGAGCAACTTGCGATGGTGGTCGACGAATTTGGTATCAAGACCCTCGACGTCGATTTGGCGCAGGTAGAGGGCTTCTGTGCTGTTGGCGATGATCCAGGCGACCGTGGCCAACAAGTCGCCCCAGATGCTTTGATGCTCAACCGCGCTCAAGGGATGGGCGACCACCCAAGGAGCGAGTGTGGGCATCAAAGCATCTGTTTGCCTCAAAATTGCATCAAGGCTGCGAACGTCACGGGTCGTGCCGATCAGCGCGCAGAGTTGTTCGAAGTTTTCGATTCGCACTCGGGCTGGCACTGAGTTTGCACCGAGGTTCTTGCCCTTTACGGTGCGGTAGATCACCGCAAAGCGAGCCGCGCCCTCGCCGGTGTGGCTGTCGCGCTGGAATCCTTCGGCCCAGTGCACCACATCATCGAACTGATCGAGCAGCTCGCTCGCCGATGGTGCTTTCACGGGGAGTTCGATCGGTGTCCACGGCACGTTTCCGGCGTAGTCACTCAGGTAGCGTCCCGTAGCCCAACGTTTACGTAAAGTGGCAATCAGATCATTGACGTTCGTCCAGGAGGTCATGCGTAGCGGTCGCCGACAACGCCTTCGCCCTCAGCATTCTCTTCACTCGCGTCATCGGCCACGGTGCTTCGTTCGAGACGACGACGCCGGTACTCGGTGATCGTGAGGCACTGGAGTCGCGAGTAGTTACCGTTGGGGTTGTCGACAAAGCCGACCGCCGCCACGTGCGGCTCAATCACGTGGATCTTCTGGAGCGGAGTGACGATAAGGAGTTGCAGTCCGAGACGGGTAAAGAGGCGTAAGGCATAGCGGGTCGAGACTTCCGAGCCGCGACTAAACGCCTCGTCGATGACGACGAATCGGAAAGCCTTTGATCGCTCGGCTTCCCAGTCCAACTTGAACTGGTACGCCAACGATGCGGCCAAAATCGTATAGGCGAGCTTCTCCTTCTGGCCGCCCGACTTACCCGCCGAGTCACTGTAATTCTCGTACTCGACGTCGTCGGCTCGCCACCGCTCGGAAGCGGAGAAGAGGAACCACTGTCGCACGTCGGTCACCCTACGAGTCCAGTTGCGGTCCAGTTCGGTCGTCCCCTCTCGACCCTTGAAACGGTCGATGATGCGCTTGACCTGGAGGAACTTCTCTTCTGAGTACTGATCTGAGGCGCTCCCACCGACCACGTTGTCCGTGCAGGTGCGCAGGTCAACACGGAACTCGCGAACTTCGGTGTTGGTTGTCTGGTTCGCCATGAGTCGGATGTAGCGCCCCTCGTTGTAGTCAATGCCGGCTAGGGATTCATTGATGGTTCCGATGCGGTCTTGGATTTGCTTCTCGTGCTTGTTGAGTTGGGCCGAGAATCCGGCGATGTCGCGGATCGCGTTTTTATTGAGATAGTCCTTGAACTCGCGTTCGAATCGAGGAAGATCGTCGTCGGCTACTCGCTGATGGAGTTGACGATACTCTCGGGCCGATGCGAGTGAGTCGTCAAATTCGGTGGTTTCGTGAGGGTACTTCGCTCGGAATGCGACCATCGACCTCACGATGCGTTGCGCGAGGGAACCCTCTTGTTTGGTGATCGTGTTGAGCTGGTGCACGAGGGAGGCGTTGATGGATTGGTGGACCGTGGCGAGATGTACGATGTCTGGCGTCGATTCGCCGAGCTCAAATGCCACCGCAACGTCAATCGAGGCGAACAATTCGGTGGCAACTTCTACGGCCTGCGCATTGGACAATATCGCCCTGACGCGGTCCAACTCGGCCTCGGCGGTACGGCGGCGCCCCTCGGCGGCGCCCCGGTCCCGTTGGAAGCCGTCACGTGAGTGCTCGTGGTTGGCGACCTCTTGTCGGACTCGTTCACGCTCGGATGTGAGAAGGGCCAGGGTGTCCGATGACGCCGTGATACGTAGTTGCTCGGCGTGCAGCGCCGCAATTTCACTCACCAGATCCTGCCAGTTCAGGTCGTCCCAGTTCGAGTGCTCGCCCAGACGAGCCAATGATCGGAGTTGCTGCGAGGCCGTCTCGGCGCGTTTCGCGAGGTCAGCAATGACGTTCGAGATGATGTTCAGTCGCTCCTGCAATATGCCGGCGTGGGCGAGTAACGCGTCGACTTTTCCTTGATTTGTCCAACCGAGCACGTACTCTCGGCGGTCGTCGATACGCCGGCGATCATCCTTTTCGTGGCGCTCCCTGTCCTTGATCTGTCCAGTTCGGGTGACCGCCCGTTGGCTGGCGCGAAAGTCGTCAATCGTGTCCACGCAGGCGTAGTTGGCGCGCCGGGCGAGCTCGGTGTTCAACCACGACTCGAATCCCGACTCGGGTTTGAGCTCGAGCATGTCGACCAACAGGGGATGAGCCGACCGGCGCTCGGGTAAGTTCGCCGGTGTCGACCGGGCGGGCACTCGGTAGTAGACGATTCGAGCATTTAGATGGTGGTCGTTGATCCAAGCCGCCACGGCCTCGTAGTGTTGGTCGGGAACTAGCAGGGAGAGGGCGAAGTTGTGCAGCACACGTTCCGCCGCGCCTTCCCACTGGCTTGCTTCTTCGAGGACTTGAATCAACTCGCCGGCGAAAGGCAGACGGTCGGGTTCGATGGCGAGGTCGCCGCACAGGCGCTGGCGTAATTCGAGGCTGTCACGGGGAATGTTGCTGCGACGTGTCTGCAGACTGTGTAGCTCCTTGTTAACTCCTTCGGATTCCTCGTTGATCGAGCGTTGCTCGAATCGTCGTTCATTGAGAACGTTCTCGATGGCGCCATGCTCACCCTCCAATTCCATTTGCCTGGCGGCGGCCCGCTCGCGGGTGGCGAGGAACTGGTCGGCGACTGAGACCAGCTCCATGCCCACCTGCGACAACAAAGTATTGAAGCGGTCGAACTTTGTCTGGCGAATTTGTTTGTCCCGCTGGTGGCGCTCAATCAACCTCTCGATGTCGGCCAGTCGGTCACCACCGACTCCGGCAATCTGCAGATTCAACTGCGCCTCAGTTTCGCGTAGGTCTCTGACGCTCTCTTCGACCGACTCGAGTTCCTGACTTAGATCGTGCAACTGGACCGTGAGCACTTCGAGTTCGAATAGAAGAGCCTGGCGCGTGCGGTCAGCAAAGTACAAGGGCAATGCCGCGAGTTGGTGGTCGAGGGCAGCGCGCTCGCTCGATAATTGGTCGAAGGAGTCGAGGTCGGCGACGAGCGGCTGAAGTAGTTCCAGCTGGGCGCGGGCGCGCAACACCGCATCATGAGCCTGGGTGAGGTTTTCGAAGTGTTCGATCAACGAGGCGATGTGACTCTTGGTGTCGAAGGGCTCGAGCATGTGGCTGCGAACAAAGTCGTTGAGGTTGTCGACCGCCTTCATAGATACTGTCTGATGGAAGAGCTCCATGGCCTGCTCGGATTCGATACCGAGGTGGCGTCGAAAGTCCCGACCGTACTCGGGGAAGCTGTCGTAGACCCTCGCACCACCATCGCGTAGCCGGCGCTTCAGGGAGTTGAACTCGGTGCCGAACTCTGAGAAATCTTTAGCGATCGACTGGTCGGAGTCGGCGACAACGAAGAACCGCTCGGGCTGACCCGATCCCATGTCTTTGGTGCGAAACACCTGGGCCAGGGTGACCGTGGTGGCGTAGCCGGTGTTGGCGAAGACTCCTAATATGACCGAGAAGTGCCGGGTGCCGCGAAGAGGGACCGGACGAGAGACCCCCGTCGTCTCGTTACGTTCGGATTTGTAATGTCCCTGCACGTAGGATCGCAGATCGCGCTCACGGGTCTCGGCACCGGCAGCCTTGTTGTAGGAGATCTTATTCGCCGGCAGGAGCAGCGTGGTGATCGCGTCGACAAGCGTCGACTTGCCCGAGCCAATGTCGCCCGTCAGCAGCGCGTTGCGACCTCCGAGCTCGAACGACCAGACCTTTTGGTCGAAGGTTCCCCAGTTGAATACTTCTAGGCGCTGCAGGCGACTCCCGGGGAGTCGGTCGGGCAGACCGTCGTCGAGGTCGATCAGACTGAACAGCGGCGACATCACCCAGACTCCTGGTCGTGGTTCAATTCAGTCAGATATTCGTTCAGTCGGGCGTCGAACTCTGAGAGCCACTGCCCGTCGACATAGGCCTTGAGGATTCTTCGGACCTCGAAGAGGTCCTGTTCGTCGCGTAGTCGGCGAAGGAAACCGAGTTCGGTCACCTTGTTGATATGGGCGTCGATTGTGTCCACCAGTCGGGCGTCGTTCGTGGAGTCGGGCATGAACAGCCGGAGCATCTCTACCATTTGATCACGGCTGAGGATTAGTCGGGTGTCCGCGCTGCTGGCGTCGAACTCGGCCAAACGCTTGCGCAGCAGGGCTAGCAGCACGCTGACGTGAAAGGAGAGGGCGCGCCGGGCCACCAGTCTCGGAAACTCAGCGGCGTCATCGTCGATGGGACGGCTGCGCAGGAAGGCGTAGCCCTCGGCCTCATCGATCACGACGCTCAGTCCCAGCACCATTACGTAGTCGCTGACTTGGTGTCGTACTCCGAGTAAGACGCTCCAGATCTTCTCGTGGGTGTCGCGGTACAGGGGTCCCTTCATGAGATGAATGAGCACTAGGGATAGATCCGATGGTTCAGTGTTTGCGACGGGCATCGTGTCGCTCATGGCGTCTCCGATCGGTCACGGCTGAAGTTGACCCGTGGCAGGTCGGCCACGCGCTCCACGTCCGCCGCGTTCCATTCAATGCGTTCGCGGCGCTCTTCGTCGAAAATCACCGAGAGCCCTGGTTCATTGAGTGATAGGTAGCCAACGAGTTCGGCCAGACCCTGTTCTAGTGGGTCACCAGCGATTACCTCGCTGAGGCTGACCTGGTCGTGGCGCCCGAGCGAACTTAACACCCGTTGAGCGAGCATGTCGCGGTCGACGTAGAGCTGGCTGAGCATGGCCGAGGAGTCGAAGTCGTTGTTCCCCTGCTCCATTGATTCGCTCTCCAGTGGTGCGCGCAGTGTTCGCCGGTACAGTGGACGTTCCATGGGCAGGCTGACCGCGAGGCCGGTGTCGTCAAGTTCCATGCTCACCGCGGGGTTGGCCTGGTCACGAACGCGCAGCGCCTTGGCTTCGATGCCGCGTAGCAGGTCGATGACGCGACGATTCTCTAGCCACACCTGATCATCGAGAAAGCGTCGGAGTTGATCTGACAGTAGGCGGACGGTGGCCTGGGTGCGCTCACTGGCGTCGATCCAATCGAAGTGAATTCGACTGAGTCGTTCGTCCTGGTGTCCGAGATCCTCGATTCGCTGAAGGCGTTCGAGCAGTTCGGTCAGTTCAGTTTGCTTATGGTATGAAAGCAAGAAGTCATAGAAGGCCTGAAAGCTTCGGCCTTGGTCGGATTCGGAGATGCCGTTGCGACTGCCGAGCGCCTCATCCAGCAGCGCGCCCTTCGAGCCGGACCAGCCGGCGATCTGTTCGCGCAGGTTTCGGTCGAGTCGCCGGAAGTTCTCCTCCACTTCTCGAAAATCGGCGAGCAACTCTCTAGCCGTACGGGCGAACTGTTGGTACCGATCACGCTGGCTCACGGCGTCGAGCATCGTGATCTCTCCACGGTCGGCTCGGGCGATCTCCTCATCGATCTCGGCGCGACGTCGCTGTAGTTCGACCAGGCGGCGTTCGGGATCATCATCGGCGCCAAACACCATTTGGCGAAGGAGGTCGAAGATGATGTTGAGGCGTGACTCGGTTCCGATGAATTCACGCGCAGGGAGGTCTCGCACCCACAGCAGCGCCTTTTCAACGGCTGGAGCGAGGTCAAAATGAGCCTCGTCAGACCCCGCCGGATAGTACTTACGAAGCCAGCCGTGGTCCGGTGAGGCCCAGTCGTCTAAGTACGCCGACGCGGTCTTTGGGAAACTGTTCTCACCCAGACGCTGGTTAAGCGCATACAGTTCTTCGTCTAGAGAGGCCGTTAGAACGGCGGCAGGAAGGTCGCTGGAATTGTTGTCAACGAACACGCGGCCAAGGAAACTGAGGACGAGAGCAGCGTTGTTGGAGCGAAGGAGCGCCCACGCCGGGTGCTGAGCCCGTAGTAGAGCAATCTCGTCGTAGTGCATCGTCACAGGGCCCTCGCACACCGGGGAGCAGAAGTATTCCAATCTTCGAAGAACGGTCGGGACACGAGATGAGCGTACGCCATTGATGCGACATCGATCATTCCTCGAGAACAAGTGGCGGGCCATCTGGAGTTGCCACTAGTTGCTGTCTCGGCTCGTATCTGGTTGCGGTAGTCGGACTGGCGTGCTCATCAAACGAGTTCAGCAACTACCTCCGCGATCGAGTTGCTAAAGGCGTTGCTAAATGCAGCCATTCGTAGCACTACTCATGGAGCCGCTTTGGGCTTATAATAGTAGCGCTGACTAGGTACTTTACTCGTGGAGGTAAGGAGATTCGAACTCCTGACCCCTTGCATGCCATGCAAGTGCTCTACCAGCTGAGCTATACCCCCGAAGGAACAATGATGCTAGCAGGCGGGCTTGGGGCTACGAAAATCCCATCATTTGATCGATCGGACGACGGTTCACGACTCGCTGGAGATTTCGGTGACCCTCCGTAGCCTCGGGGCACGCCGCTCGTTGTGGTCGGGTCGCGGAGCGTTGGGGCGGGCCACGGCGAGTGACCCACGACGCGCGCTCACGAATAGTCGCGGAATGCCGCCCACGCTCGCGACCAGGGTGCTCGCAACCCCGTGGCCACCATGACCTCGATGCCCTGCTCGTCGTTCGCCACGCCGAGTCCATTGCGATAGACGAGGACCGGACGAACCCGTGCGAAGAGTCGACGCAACAGGGCTGGATCAAGGTTCACCGCGACGATCGTCGTCGCCCACTCTGGGGGCGGCCCCCACAACCAGAACGAATTGGCACCGCTGAAGACGCGATCACGAGGGAGGGCGAACTGCGCACCGTATCGTTCGAGCGCCCCCGCCTCACCGTAGTTGCCCGCCACGATCACGGCGTGACGACGTTGGACGGGGGCGAGCTCGTGGAACACCGCAGCCACTTGGGCGACCTCACGGGGCCACGCGATGGTCTCGGCGAGGTCGTAGTTGATCTTCTGGAGGGGAATCGTGTGCAGCGAGCGAGCGCTCGCCACCGGAATCGCCAGGGGTAAGGTGAGCGCACCCGACACCACGAGTGCCGCGATGATCGAGCGCGGACCGACCGAGCGACGATTACCGACGCGCCGTTGCGTCCAGCGGCGCTCCGCGACCACGGCGCCGACCCCGAACAGCATCACGAAGACACCACCGGCGTAGTAGGGCTTGCCGCCGAGGACGAACTGAGTGACGAGTGCCACGGCGCAGGCCACGCCGAGGGCCCTCCAGCGCCGATCGGGGGAGTCGCGCACGAAGAGGTCGCGAAGACCCGCCACCCACAGCGGTGTCGCCGCGATTCCCGTGTAGAGGACCTGCGCGGGCCAGTAGACCGCGCGATTATGACTGGCGTCACCCTGGAGCGCTCGAAACACCGAAATGTTCGGCCAACCGTGTAACGCCTGCCACAGGACGTCGGGCCAGCCGAGGGCCGCGATCACGATCACGACGACCGATGTCGAACGCCAGTCGCTCAGTCTCCGCGCCCAGGGCGTCACCGCGATACCCCAGACCATGGCGACGAGGAGGAACCCGATGTTCCACTTGGCGTCGAGCCCCACCCCGGCGAAAACCCCGGCCACCATCAACCATCGGGGTCGCTCGTCGCCGAGGAAGTGCGCGTAGCTCCAGAGCACGCCGGCCCACGCCGCGAAGTCGAACACGGTGGTCGTGAGGAGGTGCGCGGTGGCCACGTACTCGCCGCACAACGCCGTCGCCAACGCGGCGATCCGTCGTGCGTGCACGCCCCCGCCGTAGAGTCGCGCGATCGAACTCGAGGTCCAGACCAGCCAGCCGAGCAGTAGCGCGGGAATCACTCGCAGGCCGACCAGACTGTTGGCGAAGAGGACGGCGGCCAACCGCGCGACCAACGGGGCGAGCGGCGGCTGATCGACGTAGCCGAGGGCGGGGTGCTGGCCCGCGACGAGAAAGTACAACTCATCGCGGTGGTAGCCGTAGCGCGCGCTGACCACCATCTCGAGCGAGACGGCGCCGAGAGCGATGATCCCAATTCCGACGTCGCCGACGCCACCCCCGTGAAACGTGCGAAACAGTCTCATTTCCGCCCCCCCGTTTTGTCATAGCACGAGTCACTCGAGACGACCCGGTTGATCCACCCCGGCCCGCGCCCGTCGCGGACCTCGTGCGAGGCGGCCCAGGCCTCGCGGACAATCTCATGGGGATGGACACAGTCACGACAACCGGTACGACGTCGCATCGACGGGGCGAGGTGCGTGTCCGGCGACGGTCCCGGGGTTGGTCGACGTTGATGGACCCTGATCGACGGTCGTGTGACGTCGATGCGTGCGGTCCGTCACTGGCGCCGACTTGACTGTAGGCAGCGCGTCACGCACGCGACGCCGTTGGTATCCACCGCTACATGAAAGGCCCATGATGTCGAATGACGAGAAGGCGCTGTTCCCCGAGGACTTGACCCGACTGTTCGTCGAGCGCGCCAACGCCGCCGACGCCGCGGGCATCGCCGCCCTCTATGAAGAGCACGCCGTGATGGCCTTTCCGCCCGGCGGTACGACGAGCGGGCGCGAGGCCATCCGCGAACTGTGGGTGAAGGTACTCGCCGCTGCACCGCACTTCGAGTTCGAGGCGCCGCTCGCGACACTGACGAGTGGCGACATCGCCCTCACCTGCACCGTGGCGAAGGACGGGACCGGGGCCCGCGCCCAGGTGGCCCGTCGCCAAAGCGACGGCTCGTGGCTGCGACTCCTCGACCAGCCTGAGTTGATGCCGCCGACGAGAGTGGCCTCTCCCACGTGAGAGCACGCGACGCCAGCGCGGATTGCCCAGCGCCGCGCCAGCGGGTCGTGAGGACGTGTGGTGCACTCGCTGGCGCCGAGCTGACCCATCCTTTCGGCGTCGACACGGCGGTGTTCAAAGTGGGCGGCAGGGTGTTCGCGATCCTTACTCCGCACGAGGAGCCGCCGCGCGTGACCCTCAAGTGCGACCCGGACTACGCGATTCTGCTCGCCCAGCAGTTCGACGAGATCGTCCCCGGCTACCACATGAACAAGCGTCACTGGATCACCGTCACCTTGTCACCGACGACGTCGGCGGACTTGGTCGACGAACTCATCGGTGTGTCGTACGACCTCGTCGTCGCGGCGCTCTCGGCTGACGCCCGATCAGCCCTGGCAGGCCCGCCGGGCGCGAGGTCACGCCGCGTGAGCGACGCCTCACCTGCGCGTCGACCCGACTGACGACGCTCGCCTCGTCGACGGATGAGGCGAGGACGGCGAATCTTGGTGTCGCGAGGGACCTGCGCCATGAGCGCCTCACTCGACGGGTGAACGACTACGCCCGGAAGTTCATCGACTCGAGCAGGTCCGCCAACACCTCGGGGTGCGAAAGGAAGGGGGAGTGGTCGCTGTCGATCTCGACGATGTCGTCGCAGCGTTGGGCGATCTGTGACTGGACCTCGGGCACGATGGCCTGGTCACGTTGGCAGATCACGTAGGTGGAGGCGACGGCGATGTTCTCGGCGGTGCGCGGAGTACGAAAGCTCGCCAGCGTCTGGGGGGTGACCTTATTGATGGCCCACTCGCGAGTCTCGTCGTCACAGTCGCCGTACAGGGCCAGCGCGGCCGGCTCGGGGTCGAGTCGAAGGAGTCCGTCCTCACGGCGGATGGTCTCGTCGAGGGGGGAGCGTCGACCGTATTCGCGCGTGACGTCGCTCGCGCTCTGACCCAACCTCGGGACCAGCGCCGCCAGGTACACGATGCCGCGAAGGTCGCTGAGCTTGGGCGCGGCCTCGGCCACCACCGCGCCCCCGTAACTGTGGGCGACGAGAACCACTGGTCCGCGCTCGACGCTGAAGCGGCGTAGCTCGCGCACGTCGGCGCCCATGTCGATGAGTGGATCACTCGAGTTCGCGCTGGGCAGGTCGATCACCGCCCACGTCGCGCCGCGTTCGTCGAGGACGGTCCCGAGTCGCTGCCAGCACCACGATCCGTGCCAGGCACCGTGCACGAGTAGATACGTCGGTGTGCTCACCCTGCCCCCCTGTCGCAGTGAAGGATAGGTCACGCGGGCCACGAAAGGGAGGAACCACCGCGTCGCGGTCGCGATCCACCGCTTCGCTAAGGGTGCAGACACCGCCGACGTCCCGGCGCGGACGTGGTCCAGGTGTACGTCGCCTATCCGAGCACCGCCGGTGGGCCACCCGAGCAACTCCGCGGATGCGAGAAGGCGCAACTCGCCGTGGGCGCGACGCGACACGTGGTCATCGAGCTACCCACTTCATCCTTCACCTACGCCGGGGCGCACGCGATGGAGATCGCCCCGGGCACCCACACGCTCAGCGTGGGGACCTCCAGCGCGAACTTCGTCGCCAGTCAGTCGTTGCGGCTCAAGTAGTCGCGCGCTCGACATCCACCGCGTCGATTGTTCGCACGCCCTGCTGGAGCCACTGCACCGACTGCACTGGTCTCTTCGTGACGCAGGCGCACGCTCAGAGATACGAGTCATCTGCCCGACGTCGGTAAGGTTCCCCTGCGTCGCGCCATAAGGACCAGATGACCAAATTCTTATGCGGAGCCACAACGGAATTTAATACGTTTCACAGAATCTGGATTAGCCTGACCCACCGTCAGCAATGGCGGCGTCGAATGATCAGGGCGAGAAGGGGATCCTAGAAGTGACTCGATTCCAGCGAGGTGCAGTGTCGACGCTGCGCGCACGCGTGGCACGTTCCGCCCTCTTGCTTGGCGCGATCGCCTTGGTGGCGCCACTGTTCCCGTCGATCGGGCAGGCCGCGCCCACGTCGCGCGTGGGCGTGGGCGTGGCCCCCACGTCCCAGTGCCCCTGGATCGCCGAGA
>JABBNY010000051.1 GCA_019352095.1 Acidobacteriota bacterium | reverse complement strand
AATTTGGTGCACGCAAGTCCACGGGCGCGCGCCAGCCAGCGTCGCGCAAAAATGTGTCACCGAATCCACCTTCGCTGGGCACTTGAGAGTAAGGAGATGCCAGTGAGATCTCGACCGTCACAGCACCGTTCTCATCAACCCAGAACTGGACGTATCGATGGCCGTCGAGTTCGCCAACCATGACAAAGCACCGCGGATCAACGGCCATTGATCCCAGCACGCGTCCCAGCATCGATAGAAATCCGTCGACGGTGGTGTGACAATGCCCACGCGAACTGCTGACGTCAAGAGATCCCATGTGAGAAAACTATGGAGGAGCTGTGACGTTACGAGTTGAGTGCACTCACCACTATGAGCGCCCCGAGGCCACACATGACACAGCCGCCTACGGTACGAAGTGTCACGAGCCGCGACGGGGAGTCCGAGAGCCACTCGCGCGCGGTGCCAGCGATGAGGCCCCACGTCCCGTCACTGCAAAACGCCATGACACTGAAGATGCAGCCGAAGATCACCAACTGCAGCGTGTCGTTACCCTTCGCGCTGTCTACGAAGTGGGGAAACACCGCGGCAAAGAAGACCAGTGACTTCGGATTCAACACGCCTACGGTGAAACCTTGACGGACGATATGAATATTTGAAGGTCGGGTGGCCTCGCGACTCGCCATCGCTTTGGCGTGTTCGTGGCGATGGCGCAGTGCCTCATACCCGAGCCAGAGTAAGTAGCACCCTCCTGCGAGTTGCAGTACCACCGAGAAGACGTGCGAACGCGACAGCAGCGGCCCGAGACCTAGCGCGATCACGAGTGACAACAGCAGAGTACCCAGGCTGTTACCGAGCACCGTGAGCACCGCAACCGTTCGACCCCAGGCGACGCCGCGCGCCAGCGTGAAGAGCACGCTCGGCCCGGGCACGATGATGATGAGCATCGACGCCAACAGAAAATCAATGAGGTGGCTGCCTCCGATCATCGCTGGTACCAATGCACGAGACGATCGGTCGCGTGCAAACTCGCGCCAATACTGAAACCTATCGTTGCTGCGAAGAACGCTGTACCCACGCCGACCGTACCGCCCATGAACCAGCCCACGACCAGAACCAAGACCTCGAGCGTGAGACGTACGTATACAACGCTCACGCCGAGTCGACGGTGCAGGCTCGTCATCAAACCATCACGGGGTCCAGGTCCGAGTCCGGTCGTCAAATACAGCGCACTGCCAATGCCGATCACAACGACCGCCGCGAGGACGAACACCACCTTCACGAGTGCGTCGCGCGGTGTCGGCACGAGGTCGGCAGTGACGTTGAGGACGAGGGCGATGATGGCGAGGTTGGCGAGCGTACCGATGCCGGGACGCTCTCGCAAAGGCCACCAGGCGAGTAGCACTACGCAACTGATCGCCGCGGTCGACCAGCCCAGTGAAATATGCGCGTGGAGTGATACCCCTTGGGCGAACACCGTCCAGGGCGTCGCCCCCCACTTCGCCACGACCAGGAGCCCCTCGCCAATCCCAAAGAGCGTGAGTCCCAGTACGAGCGGTAGTGCAATCGGGGCGCGAAGCCCCCAGGTCGAACTCGCCCGCCACGGGGTCACTGGAATCTTGTGGCTGAGCTTTGCCATCCATCCACGCTAATTGGTACACGCACGAGTCGCAGAACGCACTGGCCCGCAAGGTGGCCTCACCTCGGGCCTCCCTTTCAGGCGTGATGGCGCTTGTTGAGTCAAAATAGAGTCAAAAGTCCTTCGAAATTCTCGGCAACGTCGGACATAGACTTGGTGGTCGCCACTCTGCGGCCATTCGCAATTCAACGAGCGGGGGCTTCTTGATGAATTCCAGTGCTGCACCCAGCAACTCCCAGCCTTGGTTGATCCAGGGGGGAATGGGCATCGCGATCTCTGGCTGGCCACTGGCGCGCGCGGTCGCTCGTACGGGTCAACTCGGCGTTGTCTCGGGTACCGCGATCGACACTGTCTTCGTTCGTCGCCTCCAGGACTTCGGCGTCGACCACACGTTGCAAAAGGTGCTCGACCGCTTCCCACTGCAGTCAATCGTGCAAGACGTCCTCGAAAAGTTCGCGGCGTCCAAGCGGCGTATCGGCGCACCCTACAAGGGCGTTCCGATGCTCACCCATCGAAACCCTCGCTCGTCCCAAGACCTCCTGGTGCTCGCTTCGTACGTAGAAGTCGCGCTCGCCAAAGAGGATCATGACGGGGAGATAGGCATCAACCTTCTGACCAAGGTCCAGTTGCCCACCCTGCCGACACTCTTCGGTGCGATCCTCGCGGGTGTCAACTATGTCCTCATGGGCGCCGGCGTGCCCACGCACATCCCGGGCATCCTCGACCGCCTGAGCCAGGCGCAGGATGTGCAACTCCCGATCGACGTGATCGGCGCTTCGCAGGGTACCTCGACGCCAATCATGCGTTTTGAGCCGGCTCGATTCTTCAACGACATGATTCTGCGCCGCCCCAAGTTCCTCGGTATCGTCTCGGGCCACGTCCTCGCCAACGCCCTCGCTAAGCGAAGCTCCGGGCACGTCGACGGCTTCGTCGTGGAACGACCCTCTGCGGGGGGCCACAACGCTCCCCCGCGCGGCGCATACAACGTCGATGAGAAGGGCAACCCCGAGTATGGACCTCGCGACGTCGTTGACTACCAGGCCATGCGCGACCTCGAGGTTCCCTTTTGGATCGGCGGCGGCGTCACAACGCCCGAGCACGTCCAACAAGCGTTCGACGAAGGGGCCGCGGGCGTCCAAGTCGGCACCTTGTTTGCTTACAGTGACGAATCGGGCATGGAGCCCCAGCTACGTCAACACATCATCAAAGAGGCGCTGAGCGGTGACCTCGAAGTCCTCACTTCGCTTCGCGCTTCCTCGACGGGGTATCCCTTCAAGGTGGTCGTAGAAGAGGGCACCATCTCGGACCCCGTGGTCTACGAAGAGCGCGAACGAAAGTGCGATCTCGGCTACCTGCGCGAAGCCTACGAGCGCCCCGACGGTCAGGTGGGATACCGCTGCGCGGCGGAGCCGGTAGCGGCCTATGTGCGTAAAGGCGGCGACGAGCGAGCGAGCGAAGGGTCCGCGTGTCTGTGCAACGGACTCATGGCGACGTGTGGACTCGGTCAAATCCGATCTGACGGTCGTCAAGAGCCGCCCATACTCACGAGCGGTGACTCGCTCAACGACATTCGATCGCTCGCGGTCGAACACGGCCACTACAGCGCCGCTGATGTCGTGAGGTATCTCACACCCTCATCACGTCACACCACGTCGTAACAAAGCCACCCCACCAGCGCGTCCCAAGGTCTACGTCCTAGACCAGTGCCGACTCGTCACCGAGTGATAGGTAACTCTCTTCTTCCTGGGCCGTGTGTAACGCCAGAATGGCGTGTAAGCCGTACAGCAGACTTCGCATCTCAGCGATGTCCACGTCATCGGGCCCCGGCGGGTCAATATCAGCAATGAGTTGTGACAGACGGCGAATCTGGTGGGCGATCTCGGTGTGCGCCCGGCTCATTGTGCCGAGTGGTTCATTGCCGCCCAGGACCTTCGCGAGCGCGGGATAGAGCACAGTCTCTTCTGCCAATTCGTGAGGTGCGACCTCTTCATTCAAGACGCGGTACAACTCACGCGCCTTCACAAGTGTCGCCTCTGGGGTCTCGGTGCCCAGCGAGTCAGCGAATGCACGAACCTGCTCGATGTATCCACGGATTTCCATGTGCTCAGACTGGAAGCGTCGCGTGAGAGCCGTATCTGTCGCACTGAGTCGCAGGTCCCCACTGGAACCTTGTAGCGCACGCAACGCATTGAGTATCACCGAGACGTCGATGAGTTCTTGAAGGAGGGCTCCCCACACCGCAGCGAGCAAACCCAATGTCGCGAACAACATCGCAACCAACGAGAGTCCAACGCCGATCACCATGCTCTGGCGAGCGATGCGCATGGTTCGCTGAGCGACACCGACAGCCTCGCTGAGTCGGTCCAAGCGATCGGCGGTAATAACGACGTCGGCGGCTTCTGATGCGGCACTGGCGCCGCGCGCACCCATGGCAATCCCCACGCTCGCGAGCGCGAGCGCGGGAGCGTCATTGATACCGTCGCCCACCATCAAGGTATTAGCGAGACTGGTCTCGTAGCGCACGACCTCCAACTTCTCCTCAGGCGTGCGCTCCGCCAGCACCTGGTCAACGCCAATGACTGCGCTCACGCTCTCAGCGACCTCGAGACGGTCACCCGTCACCATCACGATGCGACCAATGCCCCTCGCTCGAAGTGACCGCAGTGTTCGATTGACGTCGGCGCGCAGTGGATCACTGAACACGAACACCCCCGCGGGTTGTCCGTCAACACCCGCGAACACCGTCAGCGCCCCATCGAGGCGGGCCTTACGTTTTGCAGCCTTCGCCCACGCGGGGCTTCCGCTCATGCCAATCCACGACGCTTTACCCAACGAGATCTCGCGTCCCGCGACAACGCCTCGGATGCCCATACCCGCGACCTCTTCCACCGAGTCAGCCCTCTGCAGTTGGCATCCTCGTTCCAGCGCCGTTCTTACCACCGCGCCCGCGAGCACGTGCGAGGAGTCTTGGTCGAGCGACGCGCCGAGTTCAAGCATCTGATGCGACGACATCAGTCCCGACGTGATCACCTCTTTCAGCACTGGTTGTCCTTTGGTCACGGTGCCGGTCTTGTCAATCAGTAGCGTCGTGCACTTGGCCAGACGCTCGAGCACTGCACCACTCTTCACGATGATGCCTCGATGAGCGCTTCGCGAAAGTCCCGAGACCAAGGCCACCGGCACCGCCAGTATGAGCGGGCAGGGAGTGGCCACGACGAGTACCGCGACGGCCCTCGTCGGGCCGCCGATCACCCACGCGAACGCCGCGGTGACCAACGAGACCCCGAGAAACGACACGGCGTAGCGATCCGCCAAGCGCACAAAGGGAGCCTGGGATGCTTGCGCCTGCGCAACGAGACGTACGACGCCCGAATACGTGCTTTGTGCCGCGGTAGCACTCGCTCGAATCTCAAAGGGATTCCCCGCATTGACGACGCCACTTCGAACCTGTTCGCCGATCTTGCGTTCAATCGGCAGAGATTCCCCGGTGAGTGCCGATTCGTCGATCACCGCGAAGGGCGAACTCAACGTGCCGTCCACCGGCACCTGTTCACCCGATGTCACGAGCACGCTGTCACCCGGTGCCACCTCGTCCAGGTCCACCGTCGTGACCTGGCCGTCCACCACGCGATGCGCTGATTTGGGTACCCGGTCCAGGAGTGACTTCAACTCGACCGTGGCGTGGCCCACGGCCCACTCCTCGAGTGCGTGTCCACTCGCCAACATCACGCTGATTACCGCTCCTGCGAGATATTCCTTCACCAGCACGGCGCCCACGAGTGCCAGCAACGCCACTACGTCAACACCGAGTCGACCGCTGCGCAGGCCGTCAATCACCGTGTACGCGGCGTACAAGGCACCCACGGCGCTGACACAGAGCCACGCCACGTTACCGACGTCACCGGTACCACTCCAGTGCAGCACCCCTCCGAGGAACAGCCCCGCCGTGACCACGATCGGAAGTACCGCAAACTTGTAGCGTCCGAGCAAGCGCACCACGGCAATCCTGCGAATCTCCACCATCAACTCATACTGCTACGTAATGACGATGCACGCTAGGGCCCAAGGCCACTGTTGGCACAGTGGACCAGGTGAAGGAACCTCGCGTACACCTCATTCCCGTGCGCGAACATGTGACTTTAAGCCCTGATGCGCGAATCACGCGAGTGGGAGCCTTAGATCATGAACAAGCGCAGTGCTCTCATAACAACGGCAGTGGTGGTGATTGTGTTCGCCGCAGGTCTGTTCGCGGGACGCCAATGGGGTCAGCACTCTTCAACAACGACATCCGTGGCGACGACGACCAACGTAACGACCACGACACTGGCGAACCAACCTACGAGCGCGATTTGGCCGTTCGCGTCGACGCCGACCAGGTTCGCGACCCCAGAGTTGGCTGCCCAGACGTTCGTACTCGATTACCTCGGGTTCACGAATCCGGTCATGGAGCCCTTCCAGCAAGGTGACACCCGCTCGGGAGAGGTGCCCGTGCGATCAAGTTTGAATGGGGCAACGACAACCGTCTTGGTGCGCCAAGTAACGAGCGATGATTCGTGGTGGGTGATCGGTGCGGTGTCGCCAAACATTGTCTTGGCGACACCTACGGCCCTTCAAGCAATCTCAAACCCGGTCCTCTTGAAAGGAACGAGTACCGCTTATGAAGCGGTAGTGAATGTCCAGATCCGCCAGGACGGTTCACTGGCACCGCTGGCCCGCACAACGTTCATGGGCGGATCGATGGGGGTCATGGGGCCTTTCTCCAAGACCGTCACGTACGCCGCCCCCACATCACCGGCTGGTGAGATTGTGATGTATACCTTGTCGGCGAAAGATGGCAGCGTCCTTGAGGCCAGCGTGCTGCGCGTCGCGTTCGCGAAGTGAAGTTCGACTGCGAGAGAACGTGACTCGATGACGCTGCGTCGCTCGTGGTGATGTCGGCACACTGTTGTTTTGCAGTCAACACGTCAGAGGCGCTGGGCCATCGTGGTCAGCCACGCCAAGCGGTCCATCAGCAACAGAATGCCTAGTGTTCCGAGCACTACCGCACTCAGGACGGTGACGCCGGCGCCGTGGTGCTTAAGCCAACCCATTGGTCGTTTCAGATGATCAAAGAACAACGACACCAACAAGAATGGCACGCCAAGTCCAGCGGAATAGACGACGAGCAAGACCACCGCCGAAAGTAGATGACCCTGTTGGGTCGAGAGGGCCAGCACAGCGGCGAGGATGGGTCCAACGCACGGCGTCCAACCGAAGGCAAACGCCGCCCCCGCAACCGGTGCCGCGAACGGTCCAAACTTCGACAGCGTCGGATGCACCCGATACTCGCGCACGAGACCCGGTTGGCGAAGCACCTCGGTACCGAGCATGAACAGAGCCATCGCGACAATGACGACGCCCGAAACACGGGTGAGCAACGTCTGTTGGTGAACAACGGCTCTACCGACCGCACTCGCGGAGAGGCCGAGCAGGATGAAGACGATGCTGAATCCCCCGATGAACAACAAGGTGTCACGGGTCATGGCCCCGAGTTTGCGAGTCTTCTCCACGCCGAGGTCAAGTCCCCCGACGATTGCCAGATATGCGGGTACCAGCGGAAGTACGCACGGTGATGCGAACGAAGCAATCCCGCCAAAAAACGCCGCAAAGAGGCTGACGCCCGAAAGGTTCACGCTACGCCGGAACGCTCACGCCGTAAATCTGCTGAAGACTCTGGGCCAAAGTCAATGAGTTGTAGCCGCCCAGATGAGTGGTGATCAGTTTGCCGTCGGCGCCGTAGAAGGCGGTCATTGGCAACGAACCCGATCCACCGATGTTCTGATAGAGACCGTCGCCTTGACTCCCCCCGACGTCTCGCAGTACGGCGGTTGCCGATTGGTCAAGCGAGAAACCCTGCGCGAACGACGAGCCGTTACCCGTCTCAAGTGCGTTCACTTCTACGATGTCCACCTTGCCCCGAAGCAGTACGGCATCATGAGCAAAGACGGGTAGTTCATCCGCGCAGACCCTGCACCACGACGCGAAGAAATTGACCACGACCGGCTTTCCGCGTAGCGACGCGAGTGAAACCTTGCCCCCACCATCGAGCTTTGGCAGCGCCCAGTCCGTCGCGCCCACCTTGTACCCGGCCATTGAGTTGCTCGAGAAGGCGAGCACCATGGTCCCCGCCAGTACCACCACCACGAGCGCACCAAATGCTCGCACACGAAGTTGGCGTCGTTGGCGTGCCGTACGGCGGCGTGGCGAGACGTTCTTGGTGTCCGGACGCTTCTTCACTTCACTCACGACCGGCTGAATCGGCTTTTTGTAGTTATTCGACTTCTTCTTGGACTTGCCCACCGTATCTCCCAGTGCCCTTTGATGTAACGACGAAGAGTGGCGAGCTCGGAGAAACTCTCCTTCTCGCCACCGTCGGCTACATAGATACTATACCCATGGGGGTATCCAATACCTACCTCATCCGCCATCAAAATGAGACAGGTTGGAGCAGTGGCGGAGATCAAGCAGAGAACGACGTCGATCCAGGACTTGGGCGGTAGCGTTCAGTCGCCCCCGACATTGATTTCTCGCGGCGCTGTGTCCTTGCGCATCGTGAATCTCCGATGGACCATGAGTCACACAATACGAACCGGACGCCAACGTCCTCGTTCCAATAACAATCTGGGCGCCCGCCCGATCCGACTGAGACCGACGGAGCCTACGAATGAATTCGCTGCTAATCTCGAAGCACTTCGATGTCGACTTGGAGCGCCCTGTATACGGGTATGGCACGTACATCGCGCGTGAGTAAGACCAGACCGCTCTCGGCTGCGGCGGCTCCAACGAGCGCGTCGTACACGGATCCACCGGCGATTCCGAGGCTCGCGAACTTTGGCAAGAGCGCCTCAGCGGCCGATGGTGTCAGGTACTTGATTGATGGGAAATTCATGCTCATCAGCCGCACTACCGCTTCTGGCGATCGGCGAGCTGGCGAGGGCAGACGCGTCAGGACCGAGAATGTTTCGAATGCGGCGTGACCCGCCAGACCCAAGCTGCGGTTGCCAAGGGCGCGCAGGGTGGCGGCGTGGTGCTCGTGATCCTCGACCACAACGGCAACGGCCACGCTCGTGTCCGCGAGAACGTCCACTCCATTACCTTTGGTCGGCATCCTTCAGCTCCCGAACAAACTCATCAGTGATGGTGGCGTTGGAGCCGGGGATGACGAGGCGACCGTCTTTCTCGACCAGCGAGTCATCAAAGACCGGCTCGACGCGAAGTGATGCGCCGTCGGCCGTTATCTCAACTTCGCCGGAATGAAGTCCTAGCCGGTCTCGCAGCGACTTCGGAACGACCAGACGACCTGCCTTATCAATGGTAGTTCTCATGGCACAAGTTTACCATATCAATGGCATGTCCGGAGCAATCCGGCCCTGAATTCTCCGACGGGCAGGTGACGATGGCATCGCCACTGACGTCACCGTGTTCCAGTGTTGGATGTACTCGATATCGGGGGTATCCATCTAACGCGAATAGACGCAGAGAACATGGGACATTGTCGGTCAGACGCGACGGGTTCGATTTCTGCTTGCTGTGCTAACAATGGAAAGCGTGGAATCCCCGATCGCGAAGGCTTACATCGCCCCGGACAACTTCGACGAGCCACTTCGTTTCTCTGGCTATGTTGAGCAACCCGACGGACGTCTGGAGTTCTCTCCAACCTTCGAGTCACTGTCAACTGCCCTGGCTTGGGCTCGCGACAGGACGGACTTCGTGATTGCAAGAGGGGTCTCGGGTCCGTACTACTGGTACGGAGTTGGGCCATCACCCCGCGACATCACAGCACCGCCCCAGTAGCACTGCGAGCCCATTCAGGTTCGAGTTCGTCGCAGTCCTTAGCGCGACGGCGTTAGTTTTGGTGACGGCGCTCGATCCAATTGTTCTCGTAGCAGTTCAGTGGAGAAGCTTCGGGGACATTACTAAAACTTGGTGGACCTTGTGCCACACAATAAGAACCCGCCAAGCCTCGGTGTCTTAGTTACGCTATAATTCTGTACATCACGACGCTACCCATTGCCGATGCTCGCGCCCAGCTGTCCAAATTGGTCGACGAAGCCAGTTCGACCCACGAACGAATCGAAATCACGAAGAATGGGCGTCGAGCCGCCGTGCTCATGGGCGCCAACGACTACGACGCTATGCGCGAGACGATTGCCGTGTTATCCGATTCGGCCCTCCTGTTTGCTCATGAGGTGGGCGTGAAGGAGTTTGCGAAAGGCGACGCCCTCAACGCCGATCAACTGGCGGAAGCAGTGAAGAACGTCGGGCGCAGTGTCGACACCAAATAAGGACAGCTACAACCTACAAGTCGCCCGTTCAGCAGCATCGACACCCGCCGACGTGCTCCCCGAGAAGATTGCACATGCGGTGTACGAATTCATCACGGGTCCTTTACTTGAGAATTCGCAACGTGTTGGCAAACCTCTCGGTCCACCCTTGGCACCCGCGTACTCAGCAAGCCGCGGCGACTATCGGGTCCTGTACTTCATAGATGACGCCACGCACACGGTGAAGGTCACCGCGATCAGACATCGAGCAGACGCGTATCGGTCGTGAACCACTGAGATCGATCGCCGCCATGCCCGAACGACAACCGTTGGGTGTAAATGACAATCGCGCGTCCGCAGAGACTTAATAGTACATATTTGTACTACACTGGTCATATGGTGAGTGGAGACCTAATCAAAGAGGCTCGATTGCGAGCCGGACTGACTCAAGCCGAATTGGGTGCGCGCCTTGGCAAAGCTCAGTCCGTGATTGCCCGCTGGGAACGTGACGACGTCTCACCGAGTCTTGAGACACTCCGAGGGGTAGTACGCGCATGTGGCTTCGATCTCGCGTTCTTCATGTCCAAATTTGATGACTCCAATGTGACGATCATTGATCAGCATCTTCGAATGACACCTGCCGAACGGTTCGCCGATCTCATGACCCGGGTTCGGTTCCACGAACAGCGTGAAAAGAGAGGGGCGAGACACAGTGACTGAATTAGTCCCCTATCGACCAGACGAAATCCTTGAGGTTCTCGAGCGTCACCAAGTTCTCTACGTAGTCATCGGTGGACTCGCCGCCGAGCTGCGCGGGGCTCCCTACGTCACTCGTGACGTCGATGTCACGCCCGCACGTACCCGTGAGAATTTCACGAGGCTCGCGGCAGCGTTGAGGGAACTTGACGCCAAGCTTCGGATTCCAGATATGGAAGAACCATTAGCGATACGACTCGACGAGCGAACATTCGGACAAGGGACAACCTGGACCTTCGCGACCAAACACGGCTATCTGGACATCGTGCTTCTTCCTGACGGCACACGAGGCTACGACGACCTGCGAAGATCAGCTACCCAGGAGCAGATTACCGACACCGTGACAATCTTCGTTGCTGCACTCGCCGACGTCATTCGTTCCAAAGAAGCAGCCGGCCGCGAAAAGGATCGCGCCGTGCTCCCGATACTTCGCCAAGTCCTCGAACGCTCACGTAAGAAGGATCGTGGCGACCAAGGCATGGAACTCTGACTCTCAGATATATCGAGGTCCAAACATGGGCGCCGTTACGACTAATGGGAGTGGAAGACAGCTCATAAGTGAGTTCGCGCGCCCGACGCAGAATGCGGAGTCACCTACCGACAAACATCCTTTACGCCATCGAATTGACTTCGCGGTCCATCGCAAAACACGATGATCCAATCGCGTTACTCGAACCATGAATTTCAAAATCGAATCGTTCCGGCCAGTCTCGCATTGTCACGTTCCGTTCGGTTCTTATTCGGCCTCGGAGTGGGCGCTGGGGTGGACCTTGAGTCACACAATAAGAACCGGAATCCCGTCCAGGTTCCTGTGGTGGCGCGATGTTCAAGCCATTAATCCAATAGCGTATTCCGGAGATCTAATTGACGTACCCTTCATCGAACCATTCGACGTATGTCCTTTGTACCTAATCCGTCAAACTTCTTCGGAAGCCCTGAGAGAATGACCAAAGTGAGGAAGGGCAACCTAGCCAAAATCACGCGAGAGACCGCTGAGCAGAGCCGAAACGGCACAGGCGAGCGCAAGTACGGCAAGGTAGAAAAGAGCAAAAGTTTGGCCAAAGGGGGAGACGCGACTGGCGCCTGAGCCTATAGCGATCATGGGAATCGGGATGCCAATCGATTGGCTTGCACCTTCGGGTAGCCACCGCGCGACGCCAGGTGCCACGAGTACCAAACCGTTGGCGACAAGTGAAAAATATGCAACGTATCCAGCAACAGCGGCGGCAGGGTGATTCACATATAGTGCAATCGTGAACCAGATGAGAGATAAGAAGACTGTTACGAGGATGATCAGTGTGCCGTGCCGTAACGCCGCCCCAACGCAGGCGCTAATAGTCAACGCCCCGGACGCGAGATGGGTACTGGTTGAGATAGTAATACTTGAGGCCAGCAAATCTGAAGTGATTGCGACAAGACCCAGAAGAATGGCCCCGATGGTCACCACTACAAGTTTTGCCGCTACCAGCCTTCGCCTATTCGAAGCGATGAGCAAGCTGACGCACCAGGTGTTATCTGTCGTCTCCTTGGTGGCGAGCCAAATGCCAAACAGTGACGCCAGAACCTCGCACACAGAGGCGCGATTGGTGAGTTGAAGGGCAACTGTGCGTAGAGCAGAGGTCCGATATGGAGGACTCAGATCTGCATGTGCGGCCAGCCACGCCAGGACGCCAGACTCAGCGGCAGTAATTGCCAAGAACACGTATGGGTATGTTGATCGTATCGATTTTACAGTTTCCGCGCGAACGCTGTTCATGCAAGAGGGCCAACTCGGCGCACTCGATGTACATGGCTCTTCATCTTGTGACATCGGTTCTTCCGATAGTGAACGTGGCGACCAGTAAAGTGAAGAGTGCGAGTGCAAAGAGATAGAGCGTCGCAACGCCCGTGGACGGTGGATTCAAGAATCCGTTATGGGGCCCGGGTGGCGCGAGTGCTTGATAGGAAAGCCCGGAGCCAGCTGGGCTGATTCCCTGAGCGGCAAATTCAGGCAACCAGCGCGACACTGACGGTGAAGTTTCAACGAGAATTCGGGCTAACAAGAACATCTCGAAAATCGCGATGACCAACGCAATGACCCGACTACGAACTAGCTCCCCAATGGCTAGCCAAATGGCTCCAACCAAAGATGCGGCCAAGAAAAGTCGAGGTAAAATTCGAATGGCGGATGACCAAAGAAGTCCCGCATTAACGTTCCTTGCTCCGAGCAAAGCGCCTAACGTGACGCACGCAATTGCGACGACTGAAAGGCCCAATGTTGCAACTGTTATGGCAATGACCTTCGCTGCAAATACACGGTTACGCCGACCCACTATTCGAAACGTTGTGCCCTGTGTTCTCTCTGACCACTCAGCGGATCCGAACAGTGCCCCTAAGACTCCGACTGAATAGACAACGGTGAATGCATAACCGATGATTCCGCGGTAGTCGGAGGTACTCGGTGTGTACTTCAGAATGTCTCCAAAATAGACATCGCGAAGGCTGTGACTCGCTTGCACGAATCCTAAGACAGTCGTGGCAATCATGCTTATCGCGGTTACAAACCAGAAGCCACGCGACTTGACAAGTTTGCGCCACTCGGCTTGGGCCAGACAAGCGAAGAAGACCAATTTATCATGGGGCCTAGGCACTGTTTAACCTAGGCACTGTTAGACTCCTTGCGCAATTCAAAACTCATCGGACCGATCCAGCCTGCGCCTCAAGATCACGACCGACTAGTGAGAAATAAGCTCGCTCAAGTGATCCGACGTTAAACAGCAAGTTGGTAATTGTTATCCCATTGCCACTGGCCCAGTTCTGAATCTGTTCGGTGGACACCCCCCGAATGAGAACTTCTTGGCTGGATCCAAGACCAAACGTCACATCTGCCCCCGCTTCTAAGGCTGTCTTGCCCAATAGTGGCGAATCACTGGAAATCACTCGAACTTCCGCGCCTAACTGCTTGAGTTCGGACAGGGTGAGGTCCGCTCGGATCTGGCCCTGAGAGATGACGATTGCGCGGTCGATAGTCTGCTCCATCTCGGCGAGGACATGAGATGACACAAGGACTGCCTTTCCGGACTCCGCAGCGTTCCTCATAAACTCTCGAAACCATTCGATCGTTGCCGCGTCGAGACCGTTTATTGGCTCATCCAGGAGCAAAATATCCGGATCTCCCAGCATTGCGATTGCCAGTTGGAGTCGTTGCCTCATGCCTTGCGAGAGTCGTCGCGCGTTACGGTCTGCTACCGAGCGGAGTCCAACTTGCTCTAAGACATTGCTGACCCGCGCTCCATGCACCCCCATCGAAAGGGCCGCGATCTGTAACACCTCCTGAGCCGTGCACCCCCCGTAAAAGCCACTCTGCTCAAAGACTCCGCCCAACCGCCTTCCGAGCGTGGGTATATCGGAAGGGGTTTGGCCCCCGATTAAAATCTCACCACTACTCGGCCTCACGAGCCCCACCAACATTCGCATAGTTGTGGACTTCCCAGCGCCGTTTGGACCGAGGAACCCAGTTACTGTACCGAATGGCACCTCAAACGAGACATCATCAACAGCGACCCTGTGTTTGTACCACTTCGACAGGTGATGAACTGAGATGGCTTCGTTCATGTCTCTCCCAATTTGAATCACTCCTGACTGCTAGCAACTCATTTGCGACTTCATCGGAACACTAGTGGTTCGCTGGCTCATGCGAATGTGAAGCGCGGTACTCCACTCCTCGAAACGATATTTCTCCCACGTTGTACGCCGGCCGCGCCACTTTACGCAGATCGTTCACAGACTCTCGAGACCCTTCATCAAGCCGAATGCGAAAGCGGAGCGTCAAGGTCGCGATGCACCGTCACGGCTGACTTTGAAGAATTGAAGCGATCTGCGGGATGCAAGCACAAGTTCCGTTCTCGCCCACCGGATGCGTCCCAGTTGCAGAGGAATCTCTTTTTGAGAGTAAACGCGCATCGAAAATAACAGGTGATGCTGTTTTCGATGCGCGTTTACTCTGATGCTGTGTAAGTGTCCGAAGCCTAGGTCACGCGACGCTTATACAGCCTTCGCCGTCGTTGTACCATGTGCCATTCGCCGAGCCATTTTGACCCCACAAGATGGCGCAATACTGTCCTGAGGTTACGTAATTATTGTAAGTTGCCAGTGCAGCCGTACTGCCAACCTCCGTAGTACTTGAATCGGTTGGATAACAAATGGTCTCGCCTGGACCGTTCACGATGTGCCCGTTAGGTCCTGTCAACTCCATGTGGTATGAGTTGTAGCCCACGTTGCAGCCCCAAATCTTCTGCAGCGTAACCCAGCCCCATGCTGCAAGATAGTCAACATAGTTAGCAGTGGAATTTGGACCGGTCTGGATGCAAGCTTGGTAAGCGGTTACTTGCCCGCCATAGGGCGGTGCGCAACCCGTAGCGGCTGCTCCTGCAGAGGTGACCCCAATTGCACTTGTCCCAAGCGAGATTGTACTGGTCGCTGCCACCAATACTAAGACGACAATCCCTCGCCCTACATTCATGACGACGATTCCGGAAATTCCCCACTCTCGATCACCGAAATTCCCCACCTGAGA
>JABBNY010000050.1 GCA_019352095.1 Acidobacteriota bacterium | reverse complement strand
CTTGTGCAGCGGCACCGAGATACCGATCGAGGGGACGCCGGTGACCCGAGCAACTGCGCTCGTGCCGCTGTTACAGCCCGCGAGGACCAGGGCGGCGCTTGAGAGCGCGGCGAGGGCGCGCCAACTGCGACGTACGCGCGAGGATCGTGGGCTCATGGGTTCCTACGTGCTTTCATCTGATCAAGGGTGTTGTTTGATGTTACCGAGCACCGGGTCTTTCGAGACGGCGCCTGATCACGACCTACCCTTGGAACATGAGCTGGGTCGATCTCGTCATTATCGTGGTCGTGGCTCTTGGTGTGCTGCGCGGACGAGCGGAAGGTGCGCTTCGCCAGATAACGAGTCTGGCAGGACTCGTGGTGGGCTTCGTCGCTGCGACCATGGTGGCACCTCGCCTGAGTTCCCAGCTCACCCACGCGCAGTGGCGTCCCCTGCTCGCTCTTGGCATAGTGCTCGTCGGATCAATGCTCGGCAGCTACCTCGGAGGGATGGTCGGTTCAATTGGCGCACGCTCGCTTCGAGCACTGAAGCTCGGCGCGATCGATCGGGTCGCGGGTGCGGCGCTTGGGGGGATTGGTTCACTCGTCGTGTGCTGGCTCCTCGCGGGCCTACTGGGTTCGGTCACGTGGGGCTCGCTCGCTACGGGAATCCAGAATTCCAGGATCCTCGCCGTGATGGATCGCGCGATGCCACCACTACCGGCGATGGAGGCTCGCGTGCAGGCCCTCTTTCGAAGTGCCGGTTTCCCGGCGGTCTTCGCGAGCATCGTGGCGCCAACGCTTACTCCAGTCGCAACACCGAGCCAACTCGGTCCCCTGGTCTCGGGTCTGGGTGGTCCCAGTGGCGTCGTCAAGGTCCTCGCGAGTGGGGCGTGTGGCGCTGTCAGCCAGGGGACCGCATTCTTCATCTCTGCGCACCTGGCGGTGACCAATGCGCACGTGGTCGCTGGATACTCGAGGGTGAGCGCAGGTGGCGCCGCCGCGCAGGTGGCGCTCTATGACCCCTTGCACGACATCGCGATCTTGCGGGTGCCGTCACTCAATGAACCAGCCCTCCACTTCCAGACTCCGGTCCCGGCTCGTGGGACACCCGTGCAGGTCATTGGCTTCCCGCTCAACTCGTCACGAACCGGTGCACCGGGCGTCATCGAGGGTGAACTCTCTGGTCAGGGGCGTGATATCTACAACCAGCGGCTGTTCGACAAGACAATGCTCGCCGTCTCGGTCAGCGTTCAGCCCGGCAACTCAGGTAGCCCCGTCCTCGACCACGGCTTGATCGTGGGCGTCATCGAATCGAAGTCGCTCAGTCAATCGTTCACGGCGTACGCAATACCCAACGACGTCGTGCAACACGACATCGCCATAGCGCCGACATCGGGTTCGGCCTCGACGCAGGGTTGTCTGCCCTAGCGAGCTGCGCGCACCGCACTGGCGAGCACGTTGAGGCCGTCCAGCAACTGGTCGTCAGTGATGACGAGTGGTGGAAGGAGCCGGATGACGTTGCCAAAGGTGCCACAGGCGAGCGCGATGACACCGTTCTGGTTGCAGTAGGACACGATCGACTTGGCCGCGACCGCGTTGGGGTTCTTGGTGCCCGGCTCGACTAATTCGAAAGCGATCATGGCCCCACGTCCGCGCACGTCACCGATGATTGCGACGTCTTGTTGGAGGGTGCGAAGACTCTTCATGATGATGGTCTCTATCTCGCGCGCTCGCGCGACGAGGTTTCGATCGCGCAGGGTGTTGATCGTGGCCAGAGCTGCCGCGGCCGCCACCGGGTTCCCACCGTACGTACCACCCAGCCCACCTTCGTGCACCTTGTTCATCAGTTCGGCGCGTCCCGTCACAGCGGCCAGTGGCATGCCAGCGGCGAGGCCCTTGGCCATGGTGACGATGTCGGGGATCACGTTCTCGTGATTGACGGCGAACCAGTCGCCGGTGCGACAGAAACCACTCTGGATCTCGTCGGCGATGAACACGACGCCGTTCTTCGTGGTCCACTCCGAAAGGGCCGGCAAGAAGCCGTCGGCGGGCACGATGAACCCACCCTCGCCCTGGATGGGCTCGATCAGCAGGGCCGCTACGTTGCTCGCACCGACCTGGACTTCGATCTCTTTGATCGCGCGCTCGGCGGCCTCGGCACCACTCAAGCCGTCGAGGAACGGGTAACTCATGGATACGCGGTAGATCTCGGGAGCGAACGGTCCGAAGTGGTCCTTGTAGGGCATGTTCTTCGCGGTGAGGGCCATCGTGAGGTTCGTGCGTCCGTGGTAGGCGTGGTCAAAGACAATGATGGCTTGACGACCGGTGGCGAGACGCGCGATCTTGACTGCGTTCTCGACTGCCTCGGAGCCTGAGTTGAACAGCGCGGAGGTCTTGGCGTGGGTACCCGGTGTCAGCGCCGCGAGCTCTTCGCAGACCGCGACGTAACTCTCATAGGGCGTGACCATGAAACACGTGTGCGTGAAGGCGGCGACCTGTGCGCTGACGGCGTCGATGACTTCGGGCACGGCGTGACCAACCGTCGTGACCGCGATGCCCGATCCGAGGTCGAGAATCTGATTGCCGTCGACGTCACGAACAATCGCACCGTCGGCGCGCTCGATGTAGACGGGGAAGCCGTTGGTGAGGCCGGCGCTAACGACCGCCTTTCGTCGCTCATGAAGGGCGCGCGATTTGGGCCCGGGAATTTCAGTGACGACTTTGCGTTCTGTGCCTACTGCTGACTCGATTGACGAAACCATGGTGATCTCCTAGGAATGTCCGACGTGTGCGGACCTCCCTAGCGTACCTGCGTTGGCCGTATTTGTCATAAGAGCAAGAAACGGGTGACTCGCGTCACCCGTTTCTTCACTGGCGGAGGAGGTGGGATTTGAACCCACGGTGCCCGTAGACACAGCAGTTTTCGAGACTGCCCGATTCGGCCGCTCTCGCACCCCTCCGTTGACGAGTCTACTGCGCACGCCGTGGCACCTCTTGGGCGAGTGGTGCGCGGTGAAACTCGATGATGAGACGCCACTGGCCCCTCTAACGTGAGCGTGGGAGAGGTGGCATTGATGAGCGAAGAGCACGACGCGCAGTTCATGAAAAGGGCGCTCGATCTGGCGCGCGAGGCATCACTGCACGATGACGTTCCGGTGGGGTGTGTGCTGGTGGCTGACGGGCTGGTCATCGGCGAAGGAGAAAACCGTCGCGAACTCGACCGTGACCCGACGGCGCACGCGGAGATCATCGCGCTTCGTGACGCGGCCACTCGTCGAGACGGTTGGCGTATGGACGGCGTGACGGCGTACGTGACGTTGGAACCGTGCGTCATGTGCGCGGGTGCGCTGTTGAATGCTCGAGTGGCGCGCGTCGTGATCGGTGCGCTCGACGAGAAGGCGGGGGCCGTGGGCTCGCGCTACAACGTTCTGGCTGACCCCAGGCTTCTCCACGAGTCACAGGTCACCTACGACATTGAGCGTGATGAGTCCCAGTTGCTGCTGCGCGCGTTCTTCGCCGAACGGCGGGGCTAGAGGCCAGTCGGCTCCGGCCGTGTGCGCTGCACCACGTGACCACCGTGCCATGAGTGTCACCTTGGCTCGCGTCATCCTGGGCGGCCCTTCTCCAGGCGTTGCGGTACGAAGGAGTAAACCCCTCGTGGCCCGGTGCTTGCTAGTCAGCCTCGAGGCAGCGTGGTGTCACGGCGCGTCGGGCGCGGTAGGTTGAAGCCAGACCCTTTCTCGGGTCACGATGCGTCGACCTAGACCCCGTTGAGCGTCCTTGCGTAGCCAGGAGTTCGACGATGACGACGATGGCACCCCGCAGCCGGTTCTATGAACCTGCGACCGGTGGGCATCACTAGTGCCCGCCAAGCGACTTCTCGCAATCTTCGACCTCGTCGCCGAACACGAGAACTCCCTTGAGGAGCATCATGGACTTTGTCTCGTCGCGATTGAAGTGCTGCGTCTGAGTGGCGCCGCTATTGCGTTGACGTCAAAGGGACAACCGTGGACACTCTTTTGCTCGAGTAGTGAGACGGCCCAAGCACTCATGGACCTTGAAAGCACCGTGGGGGAGGGGCCGTGCATGGACGCGTTGGCGCTGGAGAGGTTGGTAGAGGAAGCGGATCTCTCACTGCCGATGCATGGACGATGGCCCGTCTACGTGCCCAAGGCGCTCGAGTGTGGCACCCACGCGGTCTTCGCGTTACCAGTACAGATCGGCGTGGTCCGTCTGGGTGTCTTAGGCCTCTTTCGCGAAGAGTCCGGAGAACTCTCCGACGCTCAGGCGACCGATGCGTACCTGCTGGCCTCGGTGGTGGGTCAGTCGCTCTTGGCGTACCAGGCCGGCGCACCGCAAGGCTCGCTCTCGCTGACACTCCAGCGAGAAGCTATGTTCGACTTCTCGGTGCAACAGGCGACGGGGATGATCGCGGTGCAGGGTGGATTCTCGATCGATGATGCCCTTGTGGCACTGCGCTCGCACGCCTTTGCCGTTGATTGGGGTCTGAAGGACCTGGCAACGGAGGTAATTTCACGCCGCGTCCGCTACGAACCCGACCATGACACATGGCAACATGTCGGGAACTGAGATCACGGGTGCCTGGGGTATCATCGGGTGCAACGTCGTAGCCAACCCTTTCTTCCCAATGATCGGCGCCGCACTAAGAGAATGGGGGGACGAAGATGTCTAGGGAATCCCTGCTGGTTTCGACATTGGTGGAATTGGCCGACAACCTCGTTGACAACTACGACGTGATCGAGGTGCTCACCATGTTGAGCGATCGATGCGTCGAGGTGATCGACGTCGCCGCCGCGGGCGTGATGCTCGCCCAGCCCGGCGGGGAGTTGCAGTACATCGCGTCCTCGAACGCCCCCATGCGCGTCTTGGAGCTGTTCCAGATCCAGAGCAACGAAGGGCCCTGCATGGACTGTTTCATCGATGGAGAGCCCATAGTCAACTACTCATTGAACGCGACCGATCAGCGTTGGCCCCGATTCACGCCGCGAGCGATCGAGCAGGGCTTTCGTTCGGTCCACTGCCTACCACTCAAACTGCGAGGACGCACCATTGGTGGCTTGAATCTCTTTCATGGTGAAGGCGGAAGTCTCCAAAGTGATGACGTCCTGGTCGTGCGGGGTCTTGCGCACGTCGCTACGATCGCAATCGTTCAGCATCGAGCAACGCTTGACGCCAAGTCACTCAACGACCAGTTGGGTCTCGCCCTCAACAGCCGGATCATCATTGAACAGGCCAAGGGCATGGTGAGCCAGGCGACCAACTGCGACATGGACATGGCGTTCGCGAGACTTCGCGCGCACGCACGAAACCACAACCAACGACTGACCGATGTGGCGACGTCCGTGGTCGATGGTCTCCTTCGTGCCACTGATACCGATCTTCCCGCAGCTTCGCGCACCCCGTGACGTCAAGGATCTGACGCGGTTGCGGGTCGCGAGTGGCAATGAAACCGCTCGAGAATCGTTGGTCATGTCTTGAACGTGCGCTGGTAGGGTCGCGATAGGGACGTCAAGACCTCGCTTCCTTCTCACCCGAAATCTTTTCGGGGTTTGAAGAAGAGAGTGTGTCAAATGGGACTTCCAGGAATGGTGCTCAGTGCAATCGCCGTTGCCGCAGGGGCAATCATGTATTGGGCCATCACGTATCAGGGTCATGGTTTTCGACTGTCAACCATCGGCGTCATCCTCATGGTGGTGGGTGCGTTCGGCTTTGTCGCCTCGGCGATTGTCTTCGCCGTTTCGCGAGGATCTGTCGGGTCGAACAAGCATTCACTCGACCGAGAGGTCGTTGATGCGCAAGGGAACACGAGTACGGTCCATGAACAGACCAAGTGAGCCCCTGCACGGTGCAATCGGTGATGCTGCGCGCGAAAGTGAAGACGAGAATTCGATAGCCGGACGAATTCGACGACAGTTGTTGGACGAGGTCGTACGAGAAAGGCTCATGTCGAGTGACTTGACCACTTACGCACGACGCGGCACCTACTGATTGTGAGAATCAAGGCTGGTACCGTCATCATTGTTCTTCTGGCCGTGATCATCTAGTTGATGCTGAGGTGAAGTGGACCACCTCGCTACGGGCGGCGTGTTCGACGCCACCCGCGAGGCCCGGCATCGTGGTGTTGCGCGCCTCGAGTGATCTGGTCGGGTTGTTTTCTCGGCGCCGCTACGCGAATGTCAGGTGTCTGTCGCGGCACTGACGCGCCGATTCTCTTCGTGAACACGCTGAGGTCACGTCACGGCGCGTCTAGAGACGTCGTCGCGTCCCAGGTCATCGTGAAGTCGGGTTAAGCACACTGTGGCGGAGGAGGTGGGATTTGAACCCACGGAAGGTTTCCCTTCACACGATTTCCAATCGTGCCGATTCGGCCGCTCTCGCACTCCTCCAGAATTTCGTTACATCCATAACGAAATGAACACCGGCTTGCAAGGCTACCCGAGTCGAGCGGACGCGGCGTCAGGTAGCCTTTTTGTTGCCGAGGTTCAAAGCGGTGGTCGGGTCCCGTGCGACGACCGTTCGCGAACCGAGTCAGGGGTGGAAGCCAGCAGCTCTCAGTGGATTGTGTTGGGTGCCACGGATCGCCTGACCATCGCTTTGGACCTCGGTATCTCACAGCCCGCCGTTAGCATGCGTGCATGGCAGATGCGACCCCGACCCCGACGTCCCTTGACGGCGTGACCTCTCTTTACCGTCGATTCCGCCCGGGTCGCTTCGTTGAGCTTCGTGGTCAGGACCACGTCGTACGTGCGTTACAGGGTGCGGTGAAGAACGACCGTATCTCACACGCCTATCTCTTCTCTGGACCTCGAGGGACGGGAAAGACCACGACCGCGCGCATCCTCGCCAAGGCGCTCAACTGCGAAAATCCACACGACGGCGACGCGTGCAACGTGTGCGCGAGCTGTCTCGCTATCACCAAGGGCTCCTCACTCGACGTCATCGAGCTCGACGCGGCCTCTAATAACGGTGTCGACGACATGCGCGATATCACGGTGGGCGCGTGGCACGGAACGCCGGGTCGCTGGAAGGTGTACATCTTTGACGAGGTCCATCAGCTCTCCAAAGCGGCGTCGGCCGCGCTGTTGAAGACCCTCGAAGAGCCGCCCCAGCACGTCGTGTTCGTCCTCGCGACGACCGATCCCCACAAAGTCCTGCCCACGATCCGCTCGCGTACCCAGCACCTCGAGTTCCGTCTCATCGCAGGGTCGACCCTGAGTTCGTTGCTCCATGACGTCCAAGGTGCGGCGGGGCTCAGCGCGGACGCGGCGACCATCGACGCGGCGGTTCGACTCGGACGAGGGTCCGCACGTGACGCGCTGAGTGCGCTCGACCAATTGATCGCCACGGGTTCGATCGACGAGACCCAGCCACAGTTCGACGGTTTGTTCCACGCCCTTGTCAATGAAGATCCGGTCGAGGCACTCACCACGCTTGCGCATCTACGCCAGGATGGCTGGGACCCGGAGCAGTTAGCCGAGAACTTCGCCGCCGAGGTTCGCCAGGTCTTTCTCTTGCAGGTGGCGCCCGAGGTTGCCGACGCCGTTGATGCGGACCGCGCGCGCCTTGGTGCGTGGGGCGAGCAGTTGGGTCTGGCTCGCACCGTACGCATACTCGAGACCTTTGGGCGCTCGATGCGAGAGATGAAGAGCGCCCCTGAGAAGATTGCGATCTTTGAAGTCGCCCTGGTCCGTTTGATCAGGCCCGACCTGGATTCCTCGATCGATGCGCTCGAGCAACGCGTGACCAAGCTCGAACGCGGCGCGAACCGGGTGGTGGCGGTTGCCCCCGAGCCAGCGGCACCCACGCTTCGCCCCATTGGTGCAACCGACTCGAAGTCCGCGGCGATGCCAGGGGCCAGAGCCGTCACGGCGTCAAACCCGCCCACGCCCACACCACCAACACCGGCCGCGGCGAACCCGCCAGCGCCCGCAGCGCCCACGACGGTCGTGAACCCTTCGACGTTGGAGTTTGACGACGTGCGCGATCGCTTCGTTCAGCGGGTCGTGCCACGTACGTCGCGATCGGCCCAGTTGTTGTTGAAGTCCGCTGACGTGCGTGCGCTGGACGGACTTCGACTCACGATTGCGCTGCCGAGTGAGGAGATGCGCCAGAACACCGAGATGATCTCCCAGGGCCTGCGCGGTGCGCTCGAGCACGAATTCAAGGTCGCCATGCAGGTCGAGTGGGTCGTGGACGCTTCGCTCTTGAGTTCGACGCCCGCCCCAACCCAGCGTCCGACGCGCTCTCGTGCCCCCGTGAGTGAACTTCCCGACGAGTCCTATTCACCCGACGAGAGTTCGATTGTGGTCCAGTCCGTTGCGGACCACCTGATTACCGAGATGTTCCCGGGTGCCGAGGAGATCTCGTGACGTACCCACCACCCTTGCAGGCGGTCGTTGACGAACTGGGCCGGTTTCCCGGCATTGGTCAGAAATCGGCGCAACGCATTGCGTTCTGGTTGATGCGCCAACCCAACGAAGACGTGTTGCGTCTGGCGTCGTCACTCGAAGACATGAAGACGCGCTTGTCGTTCTGTGAGCGTTGCTGCAACATCGCCGAGACCGGAGGCCTATGTCCGATCTGTGCAGATGAGCGAAGAGACCAGACGACGATCTGCGTGGTGGAGAACCCACCCGACGTCGTGGCGGTTGAGCGATCGGGCGCCTTTCACGGTACGTACCACGTGTTGCACGGCGTCTTGAGCCCCCTCGAGGGTGTGACGCCTGACCGACTGCGTATTCAAGAGTTGGTGCAGCGGCTGCACGGACCGGTCAAGGAAGTCATTCTCTGTTTCAACTCGAACGTCGAAGGTGACGCGACCGCTATGTACCTGAGTCGTCTGCTCAAGGTACCGGGCCTGGTCGTCTCCCAGCCAGCGAGTGGTCTACCGGTTGGTGGGGATCTTGAGTTCGCGGACGATCTGACACTCGGACGTGCGATCGACGGCCGACGAGTCTTGGGTGACTGACTCCTCGCCTAGGAAGTACATCTAGGCGAATCGGATGACGCAGAGCAGTCCAGCTACGAGGCTGTAGATGCCGAATGGCACGAGTGTTCTCGTGGTGAACCATTTGGTCAAGAACCGTACGGCGACGTACGCGGCCACCATCGCGAAGAGCGCGCCGACCAACGACTGCAGGCGCACGCCTTGGCCGAGCGGGCCGAGCAACTTGGGCAGCTTGTAGAGACCCGCAGCCAGTATCACGGGTGTCGCGAGCAAGAAGGAGAAGTTGGCGGACTCTTCGTGGTCGAGGCCACCCATCAGGCCCGCGACCATGGTGACGCCACTTCGTGAGATGCCCGCGAGTAGCGCAAGAATCTGTGAACTGCCCATGGCGACCGCGGACACGGGAGAGACCGTGTCGAGTCTCGTGTAGCGCGCGTGGCGACCGCGCGATCGAAGAAGTCTCTCGCCCGCGAGCAGGGTCACGCCGTTGATCGAGAGAAAGATCGCGGCGGCGAGCGGCTTCGCGAAGAGTTCTCGCAACTTGTGGTCCAAGAGAATGCCCGCGATGCCGACCGGGATCGTCGCGGCGCCAAGGATGAACAACAACCGGTAGTTCTTGTCCATGCCCGGGTCCTTGAACTGCCACAACGACCTCACCCCTCGTTCGCGGGTGGTGCCGAGCTGGCGAAACAGCCCGCGAAACAGCGCAAACCATGTCCGCCTGTAGAAGACGAACAATCCCACGGCGGTGCCCACGTGCAGGCCAACGAGAAAGACGAGGAAGAAGGATTCGGACTGTGTCTGGCTGTTCACCAGATCGTGCCAACCGAGCAGCGCGGGCAAGAGGACACCATGACCGAGACTGGACACGGGAAAGAGTTCGGAGACTCCCTGCACGAGACCCATCACGATTGCTTGAAAGTAGGTAACGGAGGCGAGCACGTCCCAACGCTAAACCACTGGCGCGTGACGTGGTGTGCAGTTGAGCCAAACTAGGCGCGTGCGCTATCTCACTATCGTTCGACACTGCGAATCGTCACCCGCTCATCACGGTGAGTCCGATTTCGAACGGGTGTTGAGTAAACGCGGGCGTCACCAGTGCGAGCAGTTGAGAAAATGGGCCAGCAATGACCACAAGCTCGGTCGCTACGGTCCAACGACCGCGCTCGTGAGTAATGCCGCGCGCACGCGAGAGACCTTTGAACGCGCGTTCGTCGGGACCGCGTTCGTCGGACCGCGTGAGTTCAGTGACTTGATCTACAACGGACGTCGCGACGTGAGCGCGGAGGACCTCCTCATCGATCTGGCGGCGCTTGATCCAGTGACCACGTCATTGCTCGTGGTCGCCCATAATCCCACGGTGCACGAGCTCCTACTGAGCCTCGCTCAGAGCGTGCCCGACGCACTCGAGCGAAAGGCCTTCCCCCTCGGGGGCGCGTTCGTCCTGGCGCTGCCCGACGATCGTCAGATCGGGCTCGCGCGCTATGAATTCGTTGCGAGTTACGTGCCCGATTAGAGGCTGCGCAGGATGGCCCCGTCGCCTTGACCGCCACCACCGCACAGGGCCACGGCTGCGGTGCCACCACCGCGGCGACGCAACTCGAGCAGCGCGGTGAGCGCGAGGCGGGTGCCCGACATGCCAACGGGGTGCCCCAGCGCGATTGCGCCTCCGTTGACGTTGATCTTGTTCTCATCGATGCCGAGCGCGTCGGCGGACGCGAGGCCCACGGCGGCGAACGCTTCATTGATCTCGAAGATGTCGATACCCGCCACGTCGATGCCCGCCTTCGCGGCGGCCTTGGTGATCGCGTTCGAAGGCTGGTGCAGCAGCGACGCGTCGGGGCCAGCCACTTGGCCGTAACCCACGAGTTCGCCAATGGGGGTGAGCCCCAATTGAGCGCAGCGCTCCTCGGACATGATCAGCATCGCCGCACCACCGTCGGAGATCTGTGACGCATTCCCAGCGGTGATGGTCCCGTCCTTTTCGAAGGCCCCGCGCAGTTGCGCGAGCGACTCGGCGGTCGTCTCTGCGCGAATACCCTCGTCGGTGTCGACCATGATCGGATCGCCCTTGCGTTGGGCCACGGGTACCACAACGATCTCCTCGGCGAACTTGCCCGACGCCGTCGCGGCGGCGGCGAGTTGGTGGCTTCGCGCAGAGAACTCGTCTTGGCGAGCGCGAGTGATGCGACCCGCGTTGTAGCGCTCAGTCGACAAGCCCATCGCGCACTGGTCGAACGCGCAGGTGAGCCCGTCGAACATCATCGAGTCAATGACCTTCTGATCACCAATGCGGTACCCCGAACGAGCTCCGGGCAGCAGGTAGGGGGCGTTGGTCATAGATTCCATGCCGCCCGCGATGACGATGTCAGCCTCGCCGGCGCGGATCATGAGGTCGGCCATGTAGATGGTCTGCAAGCCCGAGAGACACACCTTGTTCACCGTCGTTGCGTTGACGGTCATCGGGACGCCACCCTTGACGGCGGCCTGACGCGCCGTGATCTGGCCCTGGCCCGCTTGGATGACCTGTCCCATGAGCACGACGTCGATCGACGCCGGATCGACGCCGGTCGACGCGAGGACGCCCGCAATTGCGGCGCCACCGAGGTCCTGGGCGCTCAGTGAGGCGAACGCCCCGGACAATTTTGCAATGGCGGTACGGTTACCCGCGACAATGACGCTTCGTGACACGATCACTCCTTTAGGCGTTTCCGGCGGGAAAACTCCGCCACGCTAGACAGTACAACGGCTGGGTAAGGCGTCGATCGGCCCACTAGAGAGTCTGCGCGGATGTTGACGCTTCGAGTCCGAGCGCGGCCTGGACCACCGTGCCGACGCCGGGTGTCGAATGCACGCTCAAGGTACCGCCGAGCAGGCGGGCTCGTTCGCGCATACCAATGATGCCCAGTGAGGGCAGGGATCCAGGTGGACTCGACTCACCCAGGTCGAATCCCTTTCCGTCGTCAACGATGGTCAACTCGAGCAGGTCGTCACTGAAGGCCACGATCACGTTGAGGTGCGTGGCGTTGGCGTGGCGCAGTGCGTTGTTGCACGATTCTTGAACAATACGAAACGCGCCCAACTCAACGTCGGGCATGAGTCGTCTCGCGACGCCGCGCACCTCGAGCTGCGCACTGAGCTCACCGTCGGCGTCGAGGTGCGCCACCAGACTCGACAGTGCGGCTACCAGACCCAACTGATCGAGCGCCGGTGGTCGAAGGTCACGCGCTAGCGTCCTCAGGCGCGACGCGGCGTCGAGAGATTGCCCTCGCGCCTCTTCGAGGGCGCTGACAACTTCGCGTGGCACGCCCGGTACGGCGCTCAAGGTCTCGATCCGTCGCGCCAGGTGAAGAAAGAGCTGTAGCGGCTCGTCGTGCAGTTCGCGTGCGAGTTGGCGACGCTGGGCCTCTTCAACCTCAACGATCTGTCGTGCGAACTGACGCGAGCGTCGCTCTTCGGAACGTTCTTCGGTCACGTCCTCGAGATTCAACTGGCGCCGTTGGTCACTCGCGCCGAGCGCTATCGCCACGGAGTCGAGCCGGTAGTCGTGCCCGTTGGCGAGCGTCAGCACGTGACCTTGGGGTTGATTGAAATCGACGTCACCGAAAATGACGTGGCCCGAGCGACCGATGATCGTCGGGCCGAAGAGCTCGAACGCCGCGGGATTGGCGTCAGAGATGATGTCGTCATTGTCCAGGACGAGGATGGGTGAGCGGTTCGATTCAAACAGGCGTCGATAGCCGGCTTGCACGGCGAGTGCTCGCGACTGGTTAACGCGTTCACGTTCGATACGTCGACCGAAGATGATGGCGACCAACAACACGATGGACAGGTTCAAGAGGTCATCGGTGACGTGGCCCTGGTCGTGGGGGAGCAAGAGGTCGGGCAGCCACAGCACGATGGCCCAGGCCATCGTCGCGGTCGAACCGACCAGGCCGTAGCGCAACGCGCTGTAGCCAATGGGAATCACGAGCACGGCGACGGGGACCCCGGTGGGGAATGAATTACCGATGAAACCCGGTCTGACGTCAGCGAGGTAGTGGACGCTGACGATGACGAGCAACGAGATTTGAATTATCCAGAACGGAAGTTCATCGACTGGTGGACGAAGGATGCGACCCAGCAGTACCGAGCGCGTCAGCGGTATCTGTTCATTGGTGGGAGATGACATGGCTCGGCGCGCTGATCAGTCGGTGGATGAGCGCGTGGGTGGCGGCTTCGGTGCGAGACGAGACGCCCAATTTGTTCAAGACGTTCGAGACGTATCCCTCAACGGTTCGAATCCCGAGATCGAGCTCGATGGCAATCTGTTTGTTGGTTCGTCCCTGGGCGAGAAGTTCCAAGACGGCGGTCTCTCGAGGGGTGAGCGTGCCGATCGTGTGCGGTGACGTGTCACGTCGTCGCACGAGTTGCATCGACACCTGTCGGTCCAGTACGAAGACCCCTTCATAGACCGCGCGCAGGGCGTCGATGAGTTCTTTGCCGCTCGCGGTCTTCAACAAGTATCCGCCAACACCGATCTCCAATGCTTCGCTGATGTAGGCGTACTCGTCGTAGGCACTCAAGATGAGAATGCGCGTCTCTGGGATGGTGGCGATGAGCGTTCGAGCGAGTTCGAGGCCACTCATGTGGGGCAGGTTGAGGTCGACAATGGCGACCCGGGGTCGGAGTCGTTCGATGAGCTCAAGGGCCTCCTCGCCCGAGCCAGCGCTCCCGACGACTTCGATACCGCTGTCGTTCTCGAGGAGTTGACGGGTGCCCTCGCGCACGAGGACGTGATCATCGACGATGACCACGCGGATCACGTCCTTGCTCGCTGCGTTGTCGAGTGTTTGCAACTCGCCTTCTAGCGCTGTGGTCTCACGTGTCACGAAAACCTCCCTGGTCGCTCGTTGGTAGCTACACCCTTTCGAACCCCTCGCCATGCGAGGTGGTGTCGTCGGGTCCCACCTTGAGCAGTCTGCCCACTAAATCTCATCTGAATTACACAACCTGTAGTTAATAACTTGACAATCGTATTTCTACGTGATAATACCTAACACTATCAGTAGTTCTACGGTAATGGTTAAGTATTCTAGTTGAGTATCTGGGGGTAGTTATGGCGGATCGAGTGGAGACGAAAGTCTCGAACGGCTGTGGTGTTCGGGCCGGCGAGAGGCACTTGATTGACCCGATAGGGGTCGCTATTCACATCAGGCGCCCCGAGGACCCGGCGGCCATCGAACGCTTCGTACCTACCGACCTGCCCCGAGGCCTCGACGTCGCTCGTCACCCCCGCGTGGCGCGGATACTTCGTGATCGTCGTCTTCAGTTCATGCTGATACTTCCCAATCAGATCATCTTCTGGCTGGTCATCGGTATTGGCCTGCTCGGAACGGCGATACCGGGGCTCAACTTCGCCACCGCGATCACCTGGTACCTCTGGTTCTGCTTGGTCTTTGTGATGATGGTGGTGGTCGGGCGAGCCTGGTGCGCGATGTGCCCCTTTGGGGGGTTCGGCGAATGGGTGCAGCGCCACACCTTTTGGAAGCGCACGACGTCCAACATCGGCCTCGGACTGAAGATGCCCGAGAAGGTCGCCCAGTACGGTTTTCTCTTGTCGGTTGGCGCGTTCTTGTTGCTCACCTGGATCGAAGAGTTCTTCAACATCGCGGGACCGGGGAATCCCGCCTCGACGAGCTTCATGGTGCTCGGCATTGTCGCCAGCGCCCTGTTGTTCTTTCTCGTCTTTGAGCGAAGGACCTTCTGTCGCTACGTGTGTCCCTTGAGTGCGCTCATCGGCACCGTCGGCACGATGGGTTCCGTGGCGGGTTTTCGAACGCGCGACCGTGAAGTGTGTCTCTCGTGCACGACCAAGGACTGCATGCGAGGCGACAAGGACGGTTACGGGTGCCCCTGGTACACGTGGCCCGGCAGTTCGGACTCGAACTCGGCCTGCGGACTGTGCACTGAGTGCTACAAGGCATGCCCCTCGGACAACATCGGGCTCTTCCTGCAAAAGCCACTGACCTCGGTGGTCTCTCCCACGCGCCGTCGTGCGGACGTCGCGTGGTCGATCGCCCTGCTCTTCGGGCTCGTGGTCTACCAGCAACTGAACGCCCTGACGCCCTTTGGCAACCTCGACACGTGGTTGAACAACCACACGATCTTTCCGCACTACCCCGATCCGATTGCCTACCTCGGGATCATCGTCGCGGTCGCGCTGGTGATGGCCGGCGTCGCTCGGGGGTTCCAAGCGGCCTTCGCGCGAAAGGGATACACACCGGTGACCATCGGGCGAACCTTCGTTGATCGAACGAGCGCGTTCCGTACGTACTTCCTGCCCCTGATGTACGGCATCATCCCGGTATCTATGGTGCGGTCGCCGGAGCGGGTGGTGCCCTC
>JABBNY010000049.1:12881-15451 GCA_019352095.1 Acidobacteriota bacterium | reverse complement strand
CGAGTCGACTTCGTCGACGATTGCGTAGTGGTGTCCGCGCTGGACCATGTGCTCCCTGCGCCGAGCCATGTTGTCACGCAAATAGTCAAAGCCGAACTCGGTATTGGTGCCGTACGTGATGTCCGAGAGGTAGGCCGTTCGCTTGTCTTCGAACTCGGGCAGATCGGGTCCTACCCGACCCACCGTCAATCCGAGGAACCGGTGCAATTGACCCATCCAGTCGGCGTCACGGGTCGCGAGGTAGTCGTTGACCGTAACAATATGCACGCCCTCGCCCGCAAGCGCATTGAGATAGACCGGCAAGGTGGACACCAGCGTCTTACCCTCACCGGTCTTCATCTCCGCGATCCATCCGAAGTGAAGGGCCATGCCACCCATCAACTGCTCGTCGTAGTGACGCTGACCGAGCACGCGTGTGGATGCCTCACGCACGACTGCGAACGCTTCAATAAGGAGGTCGTCGAGCGTTTCGCCTTCTGCGATCCGCTCACGGAACACATCGGTCTTGGCGCGCAACTCGGCGTCGGTGAGTCCCGCCATCTCGCCCGATAGTTCGTTAATAGGTCCGACGAGTTCGGCGAGCTGACGAACTCGCTTTCCCTCACCCGCCTTCAAAATCTTCTGAAAGACACTCATATCGTGTTCAACCCTACCGGTCGCGCTCATACTGCAGAAGGGGCTGCGGGTGCTGACCTGGTCTTTGACCCCACACCTGCCTGCTGCGGTGTCCGTACGCGTCATCGGCAGCACCTGGCTCTCCGACGACGAACTCGCACACTTCACCGGCTCCCAGCACCACCACTTTGGTGCTGCCGAGGCAGGACTTACTTCTAAACCGCGCCATGCTCAGCCTCATTAAGACGCCTTACGTGGGTCGTTTCGCCCGCGGCTAGCATCGACTTTCAACCACAGAACCACCCGCAGCCCTGGTGACATCCTAGGCGTTCCTTCGATTTAGGAGCGGGGTCGCCTTAAAAGGACCACGAAAAGACGTAGCCCCAGCACGAACGTCGCCAGGGGCGCCAGCAAACGACGCAGGCCTGTCGCTGTCTGCCATTCGAAGCGCATGGCGCTACGGTGGTGAGCGATAAGCATGGCGCGTGAGGCGCGCTGGCGTGAGAGACCCTCGATGTGAGTCACCACCGCCTCGGGGGTCGTTCCGACCCGGAACCCGTGCGCTCGCACCTGCCAACACAGGGCCATATCCTCGGCAAACATGAAGTAGCGCTCGTCAAAGCCCCCCACCTGCTCAAAGACGTTACGACGAATGAGAAAACATGCACCCGAAACCCAGTCGACGCCGCCGTCGGGCCGAGGTGCTCGATAGCGCCGAGTCGCGAGGTTACCCGGCCAGAGCGGCTCTAGCAACGCGTGCAGTCCCGCCAACCAGAAGTTAGGAAAGACGCGCTGAGAAGGGTAAACCGTTCCGTCGGGTCGAAGAACCTGGGGACCGACGATGGCGACATCGGGGTGTGCGTCAAGGTAGCCAATCATCGCCTCGACCGCCCCTTCATGGACGATCACGTCAGGATTCGAGACCAAAAGGAATTCAACCTCCCCCGTTCGCGCAGCACCTCGATTGACCCCTCGCCCGTAGCCGAGATTCATTCGTGGCTCGACCAGGGTCACATGGTGATGCCCGAGCGAGCGCGTCGTGGAACCCTGACTGCCGTTCTCAACCACCACGATGTTGGAGACACCGTTGTCGTAGAGGGAATCAATGCACGTCCCTAGAGCGTCACCGGCGTGGTAATCGACCACTATCGCCGCAATGCGGCTCGTCTCAGGACTCATGACACGTTCGCCCGGTCACGCAGCAGACGCGCCACGCCGTCTCGCCAGTCGGGCATATCGGCGAATCCGGCGTCCACCCATTTTTCAGTGGACAGGTCGCTTCGAACAGGTCGAACCGCGAGCGGCGCGGGTGATAAATCGCTGGTGGCGATCGGTGTCGCGAAGTCCTCACCACGACCGAGGAGCGAGCCCGCATAGGCGGCGATTTCGAACCACGTGGTCGTACCAGCGTTGGCCAGATGCCAGATGCCTGACGGACGCTGGCGAGCCATGGTGACCAACGCACGGGCAAGGTCGCTCGCGAAGGTCGCGGTGCCGGTTTGATCGTTGACGAAGCGCACTGTCGCCCCCGAGCTCGCACGGTCGCCAATCACGTGCAGAACGTTCTTGCCACGCACCCCCATGACCCACGAGGTACGCACGATCGTGTCGTCGTGCGCGCAGAGCAGTTCGCCCGCCCGCTTCGAGGCGCCATACACGTTGAGGGGGTTGGGGGCATCGTCCTCAGTGTAGGGAACCCCCTTCGTGCCGTCGAAGACATAATCGGTCGATATCGCGATCAAGTGGGCGTCGACCTCATGCGCCGCGAGCGACAAGTTCTCGGTGGCGCCGGCGTTGACCGCGTAACAAGCCTCACGATCGACTTCAGCGCGGTCAACCTGGGTGTACGCGGCGAGATGGATGATTACGTCAGGCCTCGCCGAACGCACGGCGTGAACCGTCTGATCGCGATGCGTGATGTCCAGATCATGACGGGTGAGTCCGAGCACCTCGAA
>JABBNY010000049.1:0-12871 GCA_019352095.1 Acidobacteriota bacterium | reverse complement strand
CTCGAATTCATCGTCCCCCACCGGCTTCTCGTCTGGCTGGTAGGACGGGTCACCCCCCAATGGGGTCACTCCACGTAGGGTGTCGACCAGGTCAACCCCGACCTGACCCCCCGCGCCGGTAACCAGGATGCGAATCGGCCTAGTCACGTGAGGCCTCTTCAGAACTTCGCAGGTGAATGACGTCACCCGCGTTGAATGACATGGTCGTACCATCGACATCGACCATTAGTTGACCCGACGCATCGACGCCTCGAGCAATTCCCGATCGGACTGCGTTGACAAGTTCAATACGCACGGATTGACCGAGGGTCACCAACGCGCGCTCGTACTCTTGACGCAGCGACTCACGGCCCTCAGCTGTTTCGAGGAGCGCTCGTCGAAATTCGACTTCTTCGAGGAGTATGTCGAGCAGCGCCCTCGGGGCAATGGTGACGCCCGACTCGTCGAGCACGCTCGTAGCGCGCACACCATCGGGACCGGCGTCGCTCAGGTTTATGCCGATACCCACCACGACCGCAAGACCCGCAGTGCTCTGCACTATTTCGCCCAGCAGCCCCGCAAGCTTCTGCTCACCAACGAGCAGGTCATTGGGCCACTTGAGCGACGGACGAACGCCGCTGAGTCGAACCAGCGCGGCTCGCGCCGACAAGGCGACCGCCGCCACGGCGAGATAGAGTTCGCTGGCCCCGAGGGAGGGGCGGAGCAGAATCGAACACAGCAACGCAGATCCCGGAGGGGAGACCCATTTCCTGTCCAATCGACCCCGGCCCGCCGATTGGAAATCCGCGTACGCCACGGTCCCTTCGGGTGCGCCATCCTTCGCCTCACCCGCCAGCCACGAGTTGGTTGAATCGATCTCTTCAAAGTGCTCAACACGCCAAATCATCGGGTTCACACTCAAACATTAGGGTTTGGGAGACGAGTGGTAGAAAATAACAGTCCCTGTACGGAGGTTCGCGTGTTAAAGAAAGTCCTCATCGCCAATCGAGGCGAGATTGCGGTCCGGGTGATCCGCACGTGTCGAGAAATGGGCATCGCCACCGTCGCGGTCTATTCCGAACTTGATCGCAACGCCCTGCACGTACGACTCGCTGACGAGGCGTACTCACTCGGGGGTCAAAGCGCCGCAGAAAGTTACCTCAACACCGAGGCGATACTTGACGTCATCAAGCGCTCCGGAGCGGACGCGGTGCATCCGGGTTACGGATTCTTCTCAGAGAACACTGACTTCGCACGCGCAATCACGTCACTCGGCGTCACGTTCATCGGCCCACCTCCCGAGGCCATCGAGGTGATGGGCGACAAGATCTCTTCACGACTCGCCGCAGAAGCGGCCGGCGTCAACGGCGTCCCCGGACGTAATGAGACCCTCACCAGTGCCGACGAGGTCATCAGTTTCGGCAACGAGGCCGGTTGGCCCATCGCCATCAAGGCGGCGTACGGCGGTGGCGGCCGAGGCATGAAAGTCGTCAATGGACCCGACGAAGCCCAGGCCGCCCTGGAGAGTGCGACGCGCGAGGCCCAGAGTTATTTCGGTCGCTCCGAGTGTTACGTCGAGCGGTACTTAACCTGGCCGCGCCACATTGAGATGCAGGTGCTGGCCGATACCCACGGCAATACCTTGTGGCTGGGCGAGCGCGACTGCTCGGCTCAGCGTCGCCACCAGAAGCTCGTCGAAGAGTCACCCGCAGCGAACTTCCCCGACGAAGTACGTCGCGCCATGGGTGAGGCGGCGGTCAAGGTCTCGCGCGCGTGCGGCTACGTCAACGCCGGCACCGTCGAATTCCTCTACCAAGACGGCGAGTTCTTCTTCTTGGAGATGAACACCCGACTCCAGGTGGAACATCCTGTCACCGAATTGGTCACCGGCCTAGACCTCGTCGAGTGGCAGCTGCGAATCGCCTCAGGTGAAGCCTTGGACTTCACCCAAGACGAGATCCGTCGCGACGGTCACGCGATTGAAGTACGCATCAACGCCGAAGATCCGAGCGGAGGCCGCTTTTCACCGTCGCCTGGCACCATCGCGCGCTTCGACCAGCCGTCGGGCCCCGGGGTGCGTCTGGACGCGGGCTACACCTCGGGAGACACGGTTTCGCAGTACTACGACAACTTGATCGCCAAGCTCATCGTATGGGGAAGCGACCGCGAGAAGGCTCGCCGACGCATGCTGCGCGCCATCGAAGAAACCGTCATCGAAGGCGTTGCGACCACGTTGCCCGCGGACGTGCTCATCCTTTCACAGGAAGATTTCGTCAACGGCACGCACTCAACCAAGTGGGTCGAGACGAATCTTGACTTCGACTCACTCTCGACCCCTGGCCCAACGGGGATCACCGTCGGCGAGGGTCACGTCCGAAAGGACGTCACCGCAGAAGTCAATGGTCGCAGAGTAAACGTCTCGCTCTGGATGCCCACCTCGGGCGAGGATGACATGCCACGTGCACACAGCACCGCGAAGAAGCCGCGGCGCCAACACCACGCCGGCGTCCTCGGGAGTGGGTCGGGTAGCGTCACGGTTCCCATGCAGGGCACCATTGTCAAGGTTGCGGTCGAGGTGGGCCAGGTCGTCGACGCCGGTGATACCGTCGTGATTCTCGAGGCCATGAAGATGGAGAACGCCGTCAACGCCGAAATGGGTGGTGTAGTGAAGCTCATCAAAGTGACGGCTGGAGACTCGGTGAGCGCTGGGGATATCGTGGCGGTCATCGAGTGAGCGCAGCAGAGCTCGCGACCAGGGCCATCGAAGCATCACGCGACGAGCTCATTGCGCTCAGTCACTACGTTCACGCCAACCCCGAGATGGGCTACGAAGAGTTCAAGAGCGCCGAAGCAGTGGCGACGGCGTGCGAGCGGGCGGGATTCAGCGTCACCCGCGGCATCGCGTCACTGCCCACCGCTTTTCGCGCAACCGCGGGTGATGGCGATCTGCACGTGGTCATCTGCGCGGAGTACGACGCATTGCCCGATGTGGGCCACGCGTGTGGCCACAACATCATCGCCGCGTCGTCCACCGGTGCCGCCATCGGCCTCGCGGCTGTCGCGAACGACCTGAACCTACGCGTCACACTGCTGGGCACGCCTTCCGAAGAGGGTGGTGGTGGCAAGATCGACCTCTTACACGCGGGCGAATTCGACGAAGCACATTTCGCCATGATGATCCACCCGTGGCCCGAGGAGCGCCTCGAGGCTACGTGCCTCGCAGTCGATCACTTCGACGTCACCTTCGAGGGCAAAGAGGCGCACGCTTCCGCCGCGCCCTGGCAGGGCGTCAACGCGCTCGATGCGCTGACGATCGCTCAAGTGGCCCTTGGTCTCTTACGACAACAACTCCCCCCGGGTGACCAGTTCCACGGCATTGTCAGTCAAGGCGGTGTGGCGGCGAACATAATCCCGCGTCACGTGGTCGGCCGTTTCATGGCGCGATCGGTCACGAGCGAGAGGTTGGCTGTGCTTCGAGGACGCATGAACGCGTGCTTCGAGGCGGGCGCCCTGGCGAGTGGGGCCGCAATGCACGTCGAAGAGCTCGGAAGCGCGTTCTCGCACATGGAGTCAGACCTCGAGATTCTTGGTCACTATCGACGAGCCGCCGAGTCCCTCGGGCGTCACTTCGACCTCGATGACGCCGGAGTTGCCAAACCCACCATCTCTACTGATATGGCGAATGTTTCACTGGCGGTCCCGTCGATTCATCCGCTGCTCGCGATACCGACCAACGGTGCAGTCAACCATCAACCAGAGTTCACCGCCGCCTGCATTACGTCGGCGGCCGATCAGGCGGTGATTGACGGTGCTCGGGCACTGGCGCTCACCGCGATCAGCGTCGCCTCCGACCCATCCCTACGAAAAAGATTGCAGAGCACATGATGATCCTGGAACACGCAGTCCTCCAAGTCACGCCAGGCCGTGAGCAGGAATATGAGGAATCGGTACGCAAGGCGCTGCCGGTCATAAGTTCGGCACCTAACTGCTTTGGGGTGGAGATTCGCCGTCAAGAAGAGAACCCTTCGACGTACCTGCTGCTCATTCGCTGGTCTTCGATTGAAGCGCACATGGCGTTTCGTGAGACCGATCTCTTCACGAAGTGGCGCGAACTCACCCATCACTTCTACGTCGAGATGCCCAGAGTGACGCACTTCCACGAACGCCTCGGTAGTTAATGCGGCTGATAAGTGCCGAATTCTCCTCGTAGGATGTCGGCGACTTCACCGAGCGTGGCCATGCGCGAGAGCGCAATTTTCATCGGGTACAAGACGTTGGAGGTTCCACGCGCGGCACGCGCGAGGTCGTCGAGCGCAACTCGTACACCCTCGTCATCCCTGCGCTGTTTGAGTGCGGCGACCCTGGCGACCTGCGCTTCTTGCTGAGCGACGTCAACGGGGAAGACATCGGCCTTGGTCGACGCGCTCTCGTCGAAGCGGTTAACCCCCACGACAACCTTGTCGCCCCGATCAACACTTCGCGCGAACTCATAGGCCGCGGACTCGATCTCGTTTTGCATGTAGTTCGCCTCGATCGCCGCGACCGCGCCACCCATGGCATCGATCGCCTCAATGTAGTCACGCGCTCGTCGCTCCACCTCGTCGGTCAGGGTCTCCACGAAATATGAGCCCGCTAATGGATCGACCGTGTCGGTGACGCCGGACTCGAATCCCACGATCTGTTGCGTGCGCAGTGCCAACTTCGCTGCTCGTTCCGTTGGCAGACCCAGCGCTTCGTCGAAGCCGTTCGTGTGCAGACTCTGCGTGCCCCCGAGCACCGCAGCGAGCGCCTGGAGCGTCACTCGCACAATATTATTCTCAGGCTGCTGGGCCGTCAAAGTCGAACCGCCCGTCTGGGTGTGGAATCGCAGCATCATCGACTTGGGGTCGCGCGCGCCGAAACGATCACGCATGATGGTTGCCCACAATCGACGCGCGGCACGATACTTCGCCACCTCTTCGAAGAGATTGTTGTGGGCGTTGAAGAAGAAACTCAGTCGGGGGGCGAACTCGTCGAGGACCAGTCCCGCGGCGAGCGCGGCTTCGACGTAGGCAATGCCGTTGGCCAGGGTGAAGGCAATCTCCTGGACCGCCGTCGAGCCCGCTTCACGGATGTGATAGCCAGAGATGGAGATGGTGTTCCAGTTGGGCATCTCCTTCGCGCAGTAGGCGAACGTGTCGACGATGAGGCGCATCGATGGTCGTGGCGGGTAGATGTACGTGCCACGCGCCACGTACTCCTTCAAGATGTCGTTTTGGATGGTGCCGCGCAGTTGATCACCGCGCACACCCTGCTCTTCGGCCACGAGTTGGTAGAGGAGCAGGAGCGTCGACGCCGTCGAGTTGATGGTCATCGACGTCGTCACCTCATCGAGGGGCAATCCCGCGAGCAAGAGGCGCATGTCTTCGAGCGAGGAGATGGCCACACCGACCTTGCCAACCTCGCCTTCGGAACGCACGTGATCGGCGTCGTAGCCCATCTGCGTCGGCAGGTCGAACGCGCACGACAGCCCGGTCTGACCCGCACCCAAGAGAAATTTGAAACGTTCGTTCGTCGCCTCAGCAGTGCCGAAGCCCGCGTACTGGCGCATTGTCCACAGCCGCCCCCGGTACATGCTCGGCTGCACGCCACGGGTGTATGGGAAATTACCGGGCTCTCCCAGTTGCTCGGCCTCATTGAAATCCTGGAGCCTCTGCGCGTCGTAGACGGGATCTACGACGATGCCAGAATCAGTCCTACGTTCACTCGACGTCATAAACGTAAGGTTAGGCGCTGGTCACGACGACCAGAAGCCAGTGCCGCGCTGGCCTATCGACTCGAATGGTGACAAGGGTACGGCTCGTAGAGCAGACTAGTGAGATGTACTGTCCTCACTGCGGCACTCAAGTCCACGGCAATCGTTGCAGCGTCTGTGGGACCCTCATCACCGTCTCGAGCGACGACGTCTCGGGCGCGCCCGAGTTGTCGGGTTGGTGGCGGCGCGTGGGCGCCACGCTCGTCGACGACATTCTGCTCTTCATCCCGACATACGTTGTCATCATGATGGTGACTGCCATCGCTGGCCTGATCAGTGGCACTATCGCGGGACTACTGCTCCAGGGCATCTACATGGTCAAACTGCTCGCGCGCCCCGCTGGACAAACCATAGGCAATCGACTCGTTGACACGTACGTGCGTGACGCGACGACCGGCCAAGCCCTCACGAACCAACAAGTACTTCGGCGTTGGGGCTTCGTGGCGGTCTACGGCCTCTTTGGAATCTCCGGCTCGATGTTGGGCACGAGCATTGTCGGAGTCATTGGACTCGTTGATTGCCTCTATCCACTCTTCAATGCTCGAAAGCAGACCCTGCACGATAGGTTCGCCAACACCATTGTGTTACGAAAGTAAGTATCCCCAGCCACCTCACCACGCTGGAAGAGCCTACGCATGAAGAGCACGTTAAATCTCGCGCCAAATGATTCCAATCGGGTCGCCGGGCACTGCGTCGTACGTAGTGTTGGTCCTATGGCACTGCACCAACGCCCCAACGAACCAACGTCGTCACGTTCGAACGACGCCTGCGTCAAATGACGATCAAGCTCGGAGCCGACCCGGTTACGGGCAAACCCCTAGCCAACTGGGGCCAGCGAGTAGGTGCCACACTGATCGACTTTCTCATCATGCTCATGCCAGAAGTTCTGTTGCGTTCGGTCCTGGGTAACGCCATTGGTTCGAGCATCTTCTTGGTCGCATTCGGCATCTACTTGATCGCACAGTGGAACCTCTGTGACGGCCGCACCGTTGGCAACCGCGTCGCCAAGACCCAGGTCCTCGACGCCACATCCGGCGCGTCGATCACCAACAAGCAAGCGTTCAACCGATACCTCTACCTAGAGCTCTACGCCATCGTCGACCTGTACGGTGCCGTAGAAGGTGTGCGGATGGTCGTGGTGCTCGCTGGCATCTACGGGGTCGTCAACGTCCTTCTCCCCCTCTTCGATCAGCGCCGCCAGACGCTGCACGACAAGTTCGCACGCACGATCGTGGTCGTTAGAAACTGAGCGTGACGCGCCTCAAAACTGGCGCTTACTCCTAGACGCCGACGGGGTGAGGCATGCACAAGTCGTCGTACTCCGCGATCACAATCGGTGGAGCGTCTTCGCCACACGCGGGGCACGTCGGATCCCGACGAACCTTGAAGGTTCGAAAACTCTGGTCGAGCGCGTCATAGGTCAGTAGTCGTCCCACCAACGGGTCGCCGAGTTCGAGGATCAACTTGATCGTCTCGATGGCCTGAATGGATCCCACGATGCCCGGCAACACACCAAGCACACCCGCTTCAGCGCAGCTGGGCGCGAGTTCGGCGGGTGGCGGTTCAGGAATCATGCAGCGATAGCAGGGACCGACGTAGGGGTTAAAGACCGTGATCTGACCTTCGAAACGAAAGATCGATCCGTGCACCACAGGAATATTCTTCAAGAGCGCCGCGTCGTTGACGAGGTAGCGAGTGGGAAAATTGTCCGTGCCGTCGACGATGACGTCATACCCATCGATGATGTCAAGAATGTTGTCAGCGCCCAGACGCGTGTCGTAGGTAAGCACCTTAAGGTCGGGGTTCATCGCCTCGAGAGTCAAGCGTGCACTGTCGACCTTGCGCATACCCACCCGATCGAGGTTGTGCAGGATCTGGCGTTGCAGATTTGATGAGTCCACGACGTCCATGTCGATGATCCCGATTGTTCCCACACCCGCGGCTGCGAGGTACAGCGCGGCCGGTGATCCAAGTCAGCCCGCACCCAATAGCAGCACTTTCGAGTCCAACAGCCTCATCTGGCCGCTCTCGCCCACTTCGGGTAAGAGCAAGTGGCGGTGGTAACGGATGCGCTGATCTTGGGTCATGGTGCGCGGTGTGTCCCACGCGAGACCCTCGTCCTTCCACTTGTTGAATCCACCAATGATCGACACGACGTCGGTGTAGCCCAGATCTTGGAGGGTCTTGGCCGCGAACGCTGAACGCACGCCACCCGCGCAGTACACCGCGATCGGTGCATTCTTGTCGGGTAGGCGTCCCTCGATCGAGAATTCGAGGTTCCCACGTGCGACGTGCACCGCGCCGGGCACCGCACCCTGCTCGTGTTCGTCGGGTTCGCGCACGTCGAGCAACGTGTAATGGTCGAGCCGAGCGGCGACCTCGTGCGGGTCTATTTCGCGAATCTCGGACTTGGCGGCGTTCAGTAGATCTCGAGGTGTGGACAACGGTCTCTCCTTCTTTGTCTAGAAATCTTACCTGCTAGGTCAACTTTCAATCACATCACACCTGCTAGACCTCATCACGTGGAACTTTCGGCACTGCTTCGTCAACGTCGGATGGTCAGGTCTTTCGACGGTACGGCCGTGGACCTTGACTGGCTGGAACGGCTCTGCGCCACCGCACTGTGGTCGCCGAGTGCCGGCAACAGTGCAGGTGTTCGCATGCACACAATCGGCCATGAGTTGGTACCAGATTACTTCGAGGTTGCCACCGACGAGGGCTGGCGCACCAGTGCGCGGCGAGCACGCGGCCTGCAACGCGCCGGGGCGGTCGTGCTTGTCACCACTCGTCCCCAGGACTACATCGCGCGCTATACAGAATCGGACAAAGCAGCATCCGGCCTCGACGTCGAGCAGGCGTGGCCCTTGCCGTACTGGCACACTGACGCCGCGATGGCGACAATGGCCCTGCTCTTATTGATCGAGGAGGACGGGTTGCAAGCCACCCTGTGGGGGAACTTTCGATATGGTGACGAGGTGCTCAAGTGGGCGCGCGTTAGCGATGAGAGCCTTTTCGGTGCCGTGCTCGTGGGACGCGGCGACGGGAACGACGCCCCCTCGACGTCGCTGCAACGTCGCGTGCCTACGCGCGCGCAACGAGTGCGTCGCGTCGCTCCTAGTTCTTCGTGACTTTCGCCACCGCAGAGAGGAACTCCACAATCGTTCGCGCACTGAACGCGGTGGCGCCTTTGGTGACGTATCCCTTGTCCGCATCAGCGCGACCAGGTCCCGCGATGTCAAGGTGCACCCATGGCCGTGCGTCGGTGAATCGCTGAAGCAGCAGCGCGGCGCTGATCGCGCCGGCGCGACCTGGCTTACCGATGTTCTTCATGTCGGCCACATCGGACTCGATGTGCGATTCATAACTCGCTACCAAGGGCATGCGCCACAACTGCTCGCCACTTGCCTCAGCCGCCTCGTCGAAATACCTCGCCAGCTCGTCCGTCGACGCGAAAAATGCCCCGACCTCATCGCCGAGCGCCACCGCTTGGGCTCCCGTGAGCGTCGCGACGTCCACAATCGCATCGGGGTTCGCCTCTGCGGCAAGGCTCAATCCGTCAGCCAGTATCAATCGACCTTCCGCGTCGGTATTGAGCACCTCGATGGTCATACCATTTCTGATCGTCAACACGTCACCAGGCTTGATGGCCTTATCGCCGCTGAGATTCTCCGTCATTGGCGCAATGGCGGTCACGCGCACCGGAATCTTCAATCGACTCGCAATCGAGAGCACCGCCATCACGACTGCCGCACCTGTCATGTCGGTCTTCATGGTCATCATGCCGTCGCCGGACTTGATCGACAATCCTCCCGAGTCAAACGTGACACCTTTGCCGACGAGGGCGACGTGCGGGATCGACTCGCCGGGCTGAGGGTCGTAGGTGGCGTAGACCAGTCGCGTGGGCTGGGCCGAACCCTGGCCAACACCAAGGAGCCCGCCGAGTCCTTCGGCCTTGATCTTGGTCTCGTTCCACGCATCGACGCTTACGTGCGCGTCTCCGTCAAGACGCAGCATCACGTTCCTCGCGAGATCGCGCGGCGTCATGTCAGCAGCGGGCGTGTCGATCAGTCGTTTAGCCCAATTGACGCCGTCGCCCACCGCGACGCCGTCAGAGACTCCATCGGTGACCATATTGTGCGTCTCGACGCTCGGCAGCGGGATGCCGAGCGGGATGACGTCAAATGTTGTGTGCGGTGTTCGCTCCTTGAACGAGTACGACGCGAGCAGGGCTCCCTCGACGAGCGCTCGCGCCGCACCTCGAGGATCCTCGATTCCGTTGGTCGGCAAGAAGAAGGCCACGGAACTCTTGGCGGCTTGTCGCACCGCTGCAGCGCCGCAGAGGCGGTAGTTCTCAAGTCGGTTGTAACTCGCACCAAGGCTCACGAGGAGCACGCTCGAGTCTGAGAATGAGGGGATGAGCACTGAACTCCCCGGCTCTTCCTTCAGACCTTGCTGCGCGCACCACTCCTTGGTGAACGAACGGGGGAACTTCTGGCCGGCGAGATTGAGTGGGACCGATTCGGCCACCACCGCCGTGCCTGCGTCAAAGATGACCGGCACCGCGAGCACGGCTTGTTTCGCACCCTCCACCGGCGTCGAGATCCTGGCGCTTCGTGACATGTGTGTCCCCTTCTTTCAATGCTCTCGTGCGGTCCGGTGATTCGGACCCTCGGCCCAGCGTGCCATCGTCCACGCAAGATCGCTCAGTCTATTGAGATAGCCAACGACGAACGACTCTTCGAGCGGATACCCAACGGCGATGCGCTCGGCACGACGGATCACCGTGCGCGCGACGTCCAGTGCCGCCGCGAGTTGATTCTCGCCCGGGACCACGAATTCGCTGGGCATCTCGATCTCTTCAGAGAGCGCGTCAATCTCGTGTTCCAGGCGGGCGATCATCTCGGTTGTGACGAGCGACTTGTCGGCGGTGAGCTTGTGTCGATTCGCCGGTAACGTCGCAACCTCGGCCATGAGAACCCAGAGGTCGCGCTCAAGGGTGACGAGCAGTTCATTCAAGCGGGACTCGGGTTCGCACAGCGACCGCGCCCAACCGAGCATCGCTTGCGCTTCGTCGACGGCCCCGTTCACCTCAATGGGTTCCGAGCTCTTCTGGACCCGACCTCCGAAGTAGAGGCCAGTCGTCCCGTCATCACCGCCGCGCGTATAAATCTTCACATGGTCAGCGTACTGACATTGACTGCATCACGGGTAGCCTGAAGAACCAATGATTTCCTCTGACCTCACACCTTTCGCGCGGCCCAGCGCTGATGATCCGTACCTGACTGCTATTCGAGAGCGTGTCGTCATCTTCGACGGTGCGACCGGCACCAACCTTCAGACCCAGGACCTCGGCGCGGACGACTTCGGCGGCTCGGCGTTCGAAGGATGTAACGAGATCTTGACGATCACGCGACCTGACGCCATCGAGCGATTGCACTGCTCCTTTCTTGACGTGGGTGTCGACGCAATTGAGACCAACTCGTTCGGCTCATTCTCAGTTGTGCTGAACGAGTACGGCATCCCCGAGCGTGCCCACGAACTGGCGTACGCCTCGGCCAACATCGCTCGTCGCGTTGCCGACAGCTACGCGAGCCCGGATTCGCCCCGATTCGTCGCGGGCTCGATGGGCCCGGGTACGAAGTTCCCCACACTCGGCCAAATCAGTTACGACGAATTGTCGGCCAGTTATGAAGAATTGGCGTACGGGCTCCTCGAGGGCGGTGTCGACCTCTTGGTCATCGAGACGATGTTCGACCTGCTGTCGGGAAAAGCGGCCATCGCAGCCTGTCATCGCGCCATGGCGCGACACGGTCGCGTTGTACCAATCCAGGCCCAGGTCACCATTGAACTGACGGGACGCATGCTGCCCGGCACCGAAATCGGCGCGGCCATCACTGCCCTCAGCCCCCTCGGTATTGACGTGATCGGGTTGAACTGCGCTACCGGGCCCGTCGAGATGTACGAGCCTCTTCGCACCTTGAGCGAATCCGCGCCAATGCCCATATCGTGCCTACCCAACGCGGGCCTGCCGAGCGTGGTCGACGGCGCGATGCACTACGACCTCACGCCCGACGCGCTCGCCCAACACCTGTCCAAGTTCGTGAGCGAATACGGGGTCGGTGTCGTGGGCGGGTGCTGTGGATGTACGCCAGAACACCTGGCGCGCGTGATCGAGACCGTTCGACCGCTGACGCGTTCCACGCGCACACCGGTCGTCGAGGCTGCGGCGTCATCCATTTACGCTGCCACGCCTTACACCCAGGAGCGTTCAGTACTGCTCGTCGGCGAGCGTACCAACGCCAACGGCTCCAAGAAGTTCCGCGACGCCATGCTGCAAGGCGACTGGGACACCTGCGTCGCCATCGGACGCGACCAGATCAAAGAGGGCGCGCACATCTTGGATGTCTGTGTCGACTACACCGGCGCTGACGGCGTGAGCGACATGAACGAAATCATGAGCCGACTCGCCACGCAGTCATCGGTCCCGATCATGGTCGACACCACCGAGATCAAAGTCGCGCGCCAAGCCCTCACCTGGCTGGGCGGCAAGGCAATCCTCAATTCGGTGAACCTCGAAGAGGGTGACGGCCCGGGCACCAGGCTCGACGGCTTCCTCTCGCTCGCCAGGGAGTTCGGCGCCGCGGTTGTCGCGACGTGCATTGACGAAGAGGGTCAAGCGCGCAGTGCGGACTGGAAAGTCCGCGCGGCGAGCGCCATCGTGGACCTCGCGGTCAGTCGATACGGTCTCAACGCACAAGACATCTTCATAGACCCTCTCGCCCTGCCACTTTCGACGGGCATGGTCGAATCACGACGTGACGGCATCGAGACCATCGAGGCGATTCGCCGTATCAAGGCCGAGTTGCCGGGTGTACGCACGATCCTCGGACTCTCCAACATCTCATTCGGACTCAATCCCGCGGCGCGTCAAGCCCTCAACAGTGTGTTCCTCCACGAGGCCTCCGAGGCTGGTCTCGATGCGGCAATTGTCCACGCCTCCAAGATCCTGCCGCTCAATCGAATCAATGAAGAGGTTCGCCAAGTGTGCCTCGATCTGATCTATGACCGCCGCAGCGACGGCTACGACCCGAGATCGGA
>JABBNY010000048.1 GCA_019352095.1 Acidobacteriota bacterium | reverse complement strand
GTGGGTTACGGGGCAGGGACCGACGTTTCTGCTCGAGGTGATCAACATGACCAGGGACACACTGAACTCGTTGATGCTTCAAGGATCGTGCGACTCGGTCTTCGTACACTTTTGGACGATGGCGCGCGACGAGAGAGGCGCTGAACACATGCGTCTCGAAGCGAGAGTTTCCTACCACAACGTGCTTCGAGCAATTCGTCGCGAGCTGGACGGTGACTGACACGACGCCTGGACTCGGTGGCGAGGTTCCTACACTAATGGGGCGAAGGAGTCCAGATGAGTATGCACGGTGGCGGTATGGGTGCGGGACGCATGGGCATGAGGTCCATGCAGAAGGACCGAGTATTACTCGAGCACCGAATAAAGAAAGGGACCCTGCCCCGAATTCTCACGTTCGCGCGCGCCTACCGCTCAATGCTGATCGTGTTCTTGGTGGCGGTCGTGCTCGGCGCCATTGCCAGTTCGGTGTCCCCACTGGTGTTACGAGCACTCATTGACCAAGGGATCAAGCACCGGCGCGAAGGCCTGATCATCACGTTGGCACTGATCACCGCGGTGCTGGCGATAATCGACGCAGTGCTCTCACTTTTCGAACGTCGGATCTCGGCGGTGATCGGCGAAAGCCTCATCTATGACCTTCGCGCCAAGGTGTACGCCCACATTCAAGAGATGCCCATCGCGTTCTTCTCGCGCACCCAGACTGGTGCACTTATCAGCCGACTCAACAACGACGTCATCGGCGCCCAGCAAGCGTTCACCGACCTGTTCTCCAATGTGGTGGGCAACGTCATCCTGGTCGCGATCGTGTTGGGCACGATGTTCTACTTGAGCTGGCAGATCACCTTGGTCGCGCTCATTCTGCTTCCGGTGTTCCTCATTCCCGCACGACGCGTGGGCAGACGCTTGGGCACTCTCTTCCAGCGGGGTATGGAGCTGAACGCGGAGATGAACATGGTGATGACCGAGCGTTTCAATGTGTCGGGTGCCATGGTGGTGAAGCTCTTCGGGCGACCGGCACAGGAACTCTCATATTTCGAGGGACGCGCCGGGCAGGTCCGTGATATCGGGATTCGTCAGGCAACGTACCAGCGTTTTTTCTTCATCGCCCTCTCGCTGACCGCTTCGTTGGCGACGGCGTTTGCGTACGGGTTCGGCGGCATACAGGTGTTGCACGGCGCCCTCGCGGTCGGTACGGTCGTCGCGCTGACGGCGTACTTGACACGGCTCTATGGACCGCTGACCCAGTTGTCGAATCTCAACATCGACTACATGTCGGCCATGGTGAGTTTCGAGCGGCTTTTCGAAGTTCTCGACCTCGAGCCGATGATCAAGCAGAGTCCCGACGCCGTGGTGATACCCGACCAGCCAGCCTCGCTCGTCTTTCGTGGCGTCGAGTTCGCCTATCCCGGGGCCGACGAAGTGTCGCTCGCCTCGCTCGAGGCGGTGGCGAGGCTCGATGACACGCCGCGCAACCAAGTGCTCTTCGGTATCGACTTTGAAGTTGCACCGGGGACTATGACCGCGCTCGTCGGCCCGAGTGGTGCGGGCAAGACCACGATCTCGCTGCTGGTGTCGCGCCTCTATGACGTGACCGCAGGTTCGGTATTGATAAATGGAGTCGACGTCCGCGACGCCACGACTGCATCACTGAATCAGATGGTCGGCGTGGTGACCCAGGATTCGCACCTGTTTCACGACACCCTTCGGGCCAATCTCGTTTTCGCGCGTCCCGAGGCGAGTGACGACGAGATCGAGGCGGCCCTGCGTTCGGCGCAGATCTGGAATCTCGTCGAGAGCCTTCCGCTCGGTCTCGCCACGGTGGTGGGCGAGCGGGGCTACCGGCTGTCGGGCGGGGAGAAGCAACGCGTGGCTCTGGCGAGGCTGTTGTTGAAGTCGCCGCGACTCATTGTCCTCGACGAGGCCACTGCGCACCTCGACGCGGAAAGCGAAGCGGCGGTGCAGCGGGCATTGGACGAGACAATGTCATCTCGAACGTCACTGGTTATAGCGCATCGACTCTCGACGATCCGAAACGCCGATCAGATCCTCGTTGTCGAAGAGGGACGCATCGTGCAACGCGGCACCCACGAGGACCTCTTGTCGTCTGGCGGGCTCTACAGCGACCTCTATTTCACCCAGTTCGCTACGCAAGAGCGTTAGCCCATGGCGTGAAAGCCGCCGTCCGCGTGGATCACCGACGCGGTGGTGGCACGGAGCAATGGCGACAAGAGCGCGATTGCGGTGTCGGCGACCGCGCTTGAGTCATAGACGTCCCACCCCAACGGTGCGCGCTCGTCCCACGAATCTTCGAAGACTTGGAAGCCCGGGATTGACTTGGCGGCCATGGTACGAATCGGACCCGCCGCGAGCATGTTGATGCGGATGTGCTCAGGACCAACCTCTCGCGACAAGTAACGGCCGAGTGACTCGAGTCCAGCTTTCATGACGCCCATCCAGTCATACTTCGGATAGGCACGCGAACCATCAAAGTCGAGGGCAATCACCGACGCCCCGCCGAGGGCTTCACTCTTTTGCAGCAGAGGGCGAAAGGCTCCAACCAGTGACGCGAGTGAGTACGTAGAAATCTGCATGGCGACGGCCACGTCCTCGAAGGGCGCGTTGAACATGCCACCACCCAAACACGTCTGGGGGGCGAATCCAATGGCGTGGACTAGACCGTCGAGGCGTGAGAAGCGCTCTTCGACTTCAGTGACCGCAGCCGTGATCTGGTCGGGCTGGGTGACGTCGAGTTCAATGACTTCGCCAACGTCGCCCAGTTTTCGAGCGGTGCGCCGGGTCAACGAGGCACCTCGGCCCGCGCCGGTGAGCGCAATCGTGGCCCCTTCTTCGAGCGCACGCTTGGCGATGCCGAATGCCAATGAGTCCTCAGTTAATACGCCGGTGACAAGAATTCGGTGATCGGTGAGTAGTCCCATGTTGTTAGCGTACTTGGAGGAAATCTAGCAACGAGGACGATGATGGAATCAGTGGGCATTCTCGGCGGCACCGGACCGGCAGGACGCGGCGTGGCCCTTCGTATGGCGAGCAGCGGCTATGACGTCGTAGTGGGGTCACGTGACGCTGAACGAGCTCATGGGGTAGCAACCAGTATGAACGTTCGCGGCGATGGAAGCGTGCGCGGTGACTCCAACGAGATCGCAGCCCAGTGCGACGTGGTCGTCGTCGCCACCCCTTTTGACTCTGCAGTGGCGACGGTGAGTGCACTGCGCGCATCGCTGGCGGGCAAGATTGTGATCTCGATGGTCAATGCACTCAGTCGCGAAGCTCGTGAAATGGTCCCGCTGTACCCCTCGCGCGGTTCAATGGCGGCCCAGATTGCGCACGCGCTTCCCGAGAGCCTGATCGTTGGGGCGTTCCATCATCTTCCCGCGTCGATGATGGAGGACCTCGACAGTGGACTCGACGCTGACGTTGTCATCTTCTCTGACGACGCGAGCGCGCGCGAACACGTGGCTGAGATTGTGAACGTGATGCCCGGTTTGAACGCCGTCGTGGCGGGTTCGATGTCACTAGCGAGCCCGATCGAGGCGTTCACTGCAGTGTGCATCTCGGTCAACATTCGCCACAAGGCTCACAGCTATGTGAAACTCGCCGGGTTGCACCACTGATGCGCCTCTACGACACAGCGCGCCAAGGCATCTTCCCCCTCGAGGCCGGCCCGAGGGTGACCATGTACAGCTGCGGGATCACCCCGTACGACTCGGCGCACCTCGGCCACGCCTTCGTATACCTGTCCTTCGACGTCTTGAAGCGACGTCTGATCGATGAGGGGCATGACGCGCGGTGTGTCAGAAACGTCACGGACGTCGATGACGATATTCTGCGCAAGGCCCGTGAGCTCGGCGTCAACTATTTGGATCTGGCCGCACAGGAGATGACCAAGTTCGATCGCGACATGCAACTGATCAACCTGCTTCCCGTGTTCTCCGAACCACGCGCGACCGGGGCGATCCCCGAGATTCTGACTCTGGTCGGGGAGACCTTTGACAAAGGGTTCGCGTACGAAGTCGACGGGTGGGTCTATTTCGAAGTGGCGAAGTTTCCGCGTTTTGGCCAGGTGAGTCACGAGAGTCGGACCTCGATGTTGGAGCTCGCCGCGATTCATGGAGGCAATCCCGACGACTCACGCAAACGCGACCCGCTCGATTTCGTCCTGTGGCAGCCCTCGCTCGAGGACGAACCGGCCTGGGAGTCACGATGGGGCGCGGGTCGACCCGGGTGGCACATTGAGTGTTCGGCGCTCGCGCTGCGTGACCTGGGCAACTCTGTGGACGTTCACGGTGGAGGGCGCGATCTCGCGTTCCCCCATCATGAGTGCGAGGCGGCCCAGAGTGAAGCGGTGACGGGCGTACCGTTCGTCAAGCATTGGATGCACGTGGGACTGGTCGGACTTGACGGTACCAAGATGTCCAAATCCCTCGGGAACCTGGTCTTCGTGTCCCAGCTGGTGGAGCGCGCCGAATCGGCCGCCGTACGCTTGGCCCTGCTCGACCAGCACTATCGCGAGGACTGGGAGTGGCGCGACGAGTTGCTTGATCGCGCGCAGTCTCGGCTCGCGACGTGGCGCTCGACGCTCATTACGGGACGGGAGAGTGGTGTGCTCGACGAAGTGCGCGAGGCCCTCGACGACGACCTCGACACGCCACGTGCGTTACGCGCGATCGACGAAGCGGCGCACGCGGGGTTCAGCGTCGCCCCCGCGGCTGGGTTGCTCGGCATTACGCTGTAGACAGCGAAAGGCCAAAATGTCGGATCTCGAAGTACAACTCCCTGACGGTAGCCATCGTTCATTGCACGCGGGCGCGTCGGCGCACGACCTCGCCGCTGCCATCGGCGCGCGACTGGCGAAGGACGCACTCGCGGCCGAGGTCAACGGTCAACTCGTAGACCTTTCCTCACCCCTGCCTGACGGCGCGCGTGTGGCGATAATCACCCCGTCGAGTGACAAGGGTCGTGAGGTGCTGCGCCATTCCACCGCGCACGTGATGGCCCAGGCGGTCACGAGACTATGGCCAGGGGCGCACTACGCGATCGGCCCAGCGATTCGAGACGGCTTCTACTACGACTTCTCTCTACCGGGAGGCGAGCACTTCAGCGATGACGATCTCGTGCGGATCGAGGCAGAGATGCGAAAGATCGTTGCGGAGGACCAGCCCTTCACCAGGTCCGAGTACTCCTTCGAAGACGGACTCGAGCTCTTCAAGGACCAGCCGTTCAAGGTGGAGATCATCCGGGCGGTGAAGTCGGGGGCCAGCGAGGAGGACCTGGCCGAGGTCGCTAGTTCTTCGGTTGTCTCGACGTACTCGAATAGCCCGGCCTTTCGTGACCTCTGTCGAGGACCCCACGTCCCTTCGACGGCGCGGCTCGGGTATTTCAAGTTGATGCGGGTCGCCGGCGCGTACTGGCGCGGTGACGAGAAGCGCCCGCAATTGCAGAGGATCTACGGGACCGCCTGGGAGTCCAAAGAGGCACTGGCGGCGCACCTCACCCAACTCGAAGAGGCGGAGAAGCGTGATCACCGTCGTCTCGGACAAGAGCTCGACCTGTTCTCGTTCCCAAGCGAATTGGGCCCCGGTCTGGCCGTGTTCCACCCCAAGGGCGGCACGATGCGTCGGGTCATGGAAGAGTACTCGCGCAGTCGCCACGTTGCCGAGGGCTACGACTTTGTCAATTCGCCCCACATCACCAAGAGTGAACTCTTTGAGACCTCCGGGCACTTGGACTGGTACGCCGATGGCATGTATCCGCCAATGGAGCTTGACGACGGACAGAACTATTACTTGAAGCCCATGAATTGCCCGTTTCACGTCTTGATCTTCAAGGCTCGTCAGCGTAGCTATCGAGAACTCCCGATTCGGATGTTCGAGTTCGGCACGGTCTACCGATACGAGAAGTCAGGGGCTGTACACGGACTGACTCGCGTACGTGGCATGACCCAAGACGACGCGCACATCTTTTGCACGCGTGACCAGATGGCCGATGAGTTGACGAGTCTGCTTAAGTTCGTGCTCGGCCTGCTTCGCGATTTTGGTCTCAACGACTTCTATCTCGAATTGTCGACCCGACCAGAGAAGAAGGCTGTGGGGACCCTCGAGGAGTGGCGTGAGGCGGAAGAGACACTGGAGAAAGTGGCCAACAGCGCGGGACTCGAACTCGTGATGGACGAGGGGGGCGGTGCGTTCTACGGCCCCAAGATCTCGGTGCAAGCGCGCGACGCGATTGGGAGGACTCATCAGCTTTCGACGATTCAACTCGACTTTCAGTTGCCACAACGCTTCGACGCGAGCTACATAGCGCCCGATAACGCACGTCATCGACCCATCATGATTCACCGGGCCCTGTTTGGTTCCGTCGAGCGTTTCATGGCCATCTTGATCGAGCACTACGCCGGCAATATGCCCACGTGGATGAGCCCTGAGCAGGTGCGCGTGCTGGGTGTGCGCGATGATCATGACAATTACGCGCACGAAGTCGCATCGGCGCTTCGCGCCGAGGGCGTGCGCGTCGAGGTCGAACTGGCTAATGAACCGCTCGGCGCGCGGATCCGCCGCGCGAAGATGGAAAAGATCCCCTACATCTTGGTGGTGGGCGATGATGATGTCACCCATGACACGTTGGGCGTCAACGCACGAGGGTCTAATGACCCCGAGCGCGGTGTGACCCTCGAGGATTTTCGAGCACGATTGCTCCAAGAGATCGCCGAACACGGCTCGCCCGAGGCCCACTAGTGCCGCTGGAGCGATTCTCTGCGTCGTGGCGTGAGGCGTACGTCACGAGCGCGAGTGCTGGTCCGAATCTTCGAGACGAAGGCGAATGCATCTTTTGTCTCTTCGCCCAGGACGAAGTGAATTCGTCGACAGGCATTGTCTATCGTGACGAGCATTCCTACGTGATCTTGAACGCGTTCCCGTATGGTTCGGGGCACCTGTTGGTCCTGCCTCATCGCCACGTGGCGGGCCTCACGGAGCTGAGTGACGAGCAATACGCGGGATTTTTTCTGACACTACGTCGTACGGTGCGTGCGGTGGAAGCCGCGTACGGGCCCGACGGCATGAACGTCGGCATGAACCTGGGCCAAGCGGCCGGGGCGGGAATCCCTAAGCATTTACACGGCCACGTCTTGCCGCGCTGGATCGGGGACACGAATTTCATGACATCCATAGGTGAAACAAGGGTTCTGCCAGAGTCGCTTGAGTCAACCTGGCACAAGGTACACCAGCAGTTTTAGGCCGCCCGGGGCCGACTTGGCCCAGTAGACTTCGCCCAAAGGATCCGGAGGATCAATGTTCGACGGAAAGTTTCGTAAATCGGTGGATGCCACCACCGCACCAATTGGACATTTGTTGGTTCGCGTAGGGTTTTCCGCTGATGTGTTGACCGCGTCGGGATTGGTGTTCGCGTGCGCGACGGCGTGGGCGATTGGAGTCGGCTATTTCTATCTCGCGATCGTGTTGCTCGCGCTGACGGGATTTCACGACATGTTCGACGGCGCCGTTGCGAAGGCTTCTCACCGCACGAGCCAGCGCGGCAGCTTTTTTGACTCGGTTGTCGACCGAGTTTCAGACTCAGTGCTACTCGGTGGGGTTGCGTACTATCTCGAGTCTCGACACCACGGTCAGCTCGTCTTGTTGCCGTTTGCCATCCTCACCACCACATTCTTGATCTCCTATCAACGCTCCAAAGCGGAGAGTCTCGGTCTTCAAGCCAAAGGTGGACTGATGGAGCGCGCCGAGCGGATGGTACTGCTCGGTGTCGCGCTGCTCGCGACCCAGATCTTCATACCGGTGCTGTGGCTCATGCTGGTCCTGACCGCGATGACCGCGGGGGGCCGATTCTGGCGGGTTTGGCAGGTCGCGGCACGCCCGGCGCCGGCCGCGCCGACCACCCACCGCGTGTATCAGCACGCGAGTCGGCTTCGCCGAGGACCAAGTCGCGCCTCTCGTCACTAGGTCGTGGCTGGTCAGGCGCGCGTCGCCCTCTTCAAGTTCATCGGCGCGGTGCTCGAGCGACTGCCCGAGCGTCTCGACGTCGCGCTCGCTCGTTCGCTCGCACCTCGCGTGGGAAAGCGCAGCTCGGGGGCTCGAGGGCACCTGAGGAGAAATATTGCGCACGCGCTCGTTGACGGTACCGCGCCAGTCGATCCTGAACTGCTCGAGCGTTTTGTGGATCGCGGATTTGCGAGTTACGGACAGTACTGGGCGGAGAGCGCGAAGCTCCCTGCGCTCAAACCAACAACCATCAACAGTCGATTCGTCATCGCTGAGGGCCTCGAGCATCTTCTCAAAGCCAAGGAACTCGGCAAGGGCATCGTGATCGCACTGCCGCACATTGGAAGTTGGGAGTGGGGTGGATCGTTCCTCGCGTCGCTCGGGATGCCAATGACCGCGGTCGCCGAGGAGTTGGAACCTCGTGAGCTCTTCGAGTGGTTCAAGGCCAAGCGTCAAGCGATTGGTATCAACATCGAGCCCCTCGACGCGCACGCGGGAACCGTCTTGCTGCAAACCTTGCGCGACGGAGGCGTTGTCGGGCTCTTGTGTGACCGCGACCTTCAGAACAATGGTCTGCTCGTCGACTTCTTTGGCGAACGCGTGACGATCCCTGCGGGACCCGCGACCCTGGCGCTTCGTACTGGTGCAACACTCGTGGCTGCGGCGTGCTACTCCGGTCCCGGCCGCGACCACTATGCGGTGGTGACGCCACCTATCAACACCGAGCGTTCAACGCGCCTACGCGAGGACGTCGAGAGAGTCACCCAGGAGATCGCACTCGAGCTTGAGGGGCTCATACGTCGCGCACCCGAGCAGTGGCACGTCTTGCAACCTCGCTTTACTGAGTCGTGAACCCACGTCGCGTCATTCTGGTGTCGCCCTACGCGCTCAACGTCTTTGGCGGCGTCCAAGAGCAGGTGCTCGCAATGGCTCGTGAACTTGAGCGTCGTGACACGCGCGTGCTGGTGCTCGCCCCTAATGAGAGCGATCATGCGCGCTACGACCTTGGTGACGTGCAACGATTCGGCCGCTTGATCTCCATTCCGGCCAACGGATCGCGGGCTCCTCTCACCTTGTCGCCCCGCGCAGCGCGAGCGGCGCGCGAGGCGGCGCATGCCTTCAAACCCGACGTGGTTCATTTCCATGAGCCGTTCGCCCCGCTCCTCGGATGGTCGATACTGCGTGCCCACCGGGCACCCGCGGTGGCCACCTTTCATCGAAGCGGCTCGGGTCCAGCGTTCACGTTGACCAAACCATTACTCAGATCGTTGGCGCGGGGGGTGGATGTTGCCACGGCCGTGAGCGGCGCTGCCGCCTCAACTATCCGAGATGCCACGGGAATCGTGCCCGATGTGTTATTCAACGGGTTCGAGACCGAGCGCTTCGTGGCGTTGCCACGTGAGCGTTCGAGCGACATCGTTGTGCTGTGTCTTGGACGACTCGAAGAGCGAAAGGGGGCCGCGTTCGCGATTGAAGCCGTTCGCGCGCACAACGCTCGAGGTCACGATCGATGGCGCTTGGTCGTCGTGGGCGAGGGACCCGAGCGGGCGAAACTCCAGGACCTCGCCGTGCACGACAATATGATCACCTTCGTTGGTAGCGTCGATGATGAGCAGAAGCGTCGTTGGCTGCGGCGAGCAAATGTGCTCGTCGCTCCCGCGAACCGGGGCGAGAGTTTCGGTCTCATCATCCTTGAAGCAATGGCGAGCGAGACGTTGGTCGTCGCGAGTGACATACCGGGCTACCGCGACGCCGCCGGAGGTCACGCCGAATTGTTCGAACCCTCAAACGCTCTACAACTCGAGCGCGCGATCGTGAACGCGCTCGAGGGCGAGACGCCCGAACGAATTGCCAGTGCTCGCGCGCACGCCCAACACTGGTCTATGGAGCGTCTCGTGTCAGAGTACGAAGATCGCTACGAGTTGGCCCGTTCCTTGTACGTCGAGAGAGGGTAGCCTTGAATCGTGGCTACTAAACAACGATCGCGATCGCGTCGACCCAATTCTTCGCGCGATCGTGGTCCTCGCTACGTGGCGCCGGTACTCGATCCCGCGTGGCAGAACCCTTACGCGCCCTCCAATGACGAGCGTCAAGCCAATCTGCATTTCGTGCGGTCGTTCGCGCTACGTCGAGCATTGCCCGGGGCAATCGTGGTGGGCATCGTGGTGGTGGCGCTGCTCGTGGGTGTCGCGCTCGTGGCGTGGCTCCCCGCACTCGCAGTACTGCTCGGTGCTTCCTACGCCTGGTATGTGCGTAGTTCAACGATCAAGTTCGAGCGGTGCGGCACTGCGCTTGGGACCCTCATGCTCGAAGAGTTCACCGCGAGTGGTACCGCGAAGGACCGCCAGCGACTCATCACGGTGCTGGATCGACTGAGCGCGACCTTTGGCGTCGACGAGGTCAGCGCGTTCATTGTTCACGATGACGGCTACAACGCGGCGCTCGTGCCGAACGGGGCGACGCTTTCGTTGTTTATCACCGATGCCATGATGGCCGACTTTGAACTCATTGAACTCGAAGGGGTCGTGGCGCACTGCCTCGCTCGACACCGTCTCGGTCTCCTTAACCGCGAAAGCGTTGCCGCCGTAGCGATGCTGAGCGATGACGCACGACGCACGCTCGCCGGCCCCGGTTCGGCCTATCGAGCTGATGAAATCGCGGCGGCCGCAATTCGCTACCCCCTCGGTCTCGCCGGTGCCCTGTTCAAATGTGCGCGACAAGCGCCTGGTTCGGGCTCGTTTTTCACGACCGAGACGTACGCGAAATGGCGATGGGTGTGGTTCAACATCTGGAGTGATCGGGCGACGACTGATTTGAGTGATCTCGACGACGTGGAGTTGCGGGCCCTGGCGCTCGAAGAGTGGTAGGTGCGCTTGCCAGTTAGGCTGGGAGCATGAGTTCTTCATTTACTACCTCCACCGTTGGCTCGGCACTCGTCAAACGAGGGCTTGCCGATATGTTGCGCGGCGGGGTCATCATGGACGTGGTCAACCCCGAGCAGGCGAAGATCGCCGAGGATTCGGGTGCGGTCGCGGTCATGGCCCTTGAGCGCGTGCCGTCAGATATTCGACGTGACGGCGGGGTTGCTCGAATGAGCGATCCCCAGATGATCAAAGAGATCCAGTCCTGCGTGACCATTCCGGTGATGGCCAAGGCACGCATCGGACACTTCGCTGAAGCGCAGATCCTCCAAGCCCTCGATGTCGACTACATTGATGAATCGGAAGTCTTGACGCCCGCCGACGAAGAGAACCACATTGACAAATGGGGTTTCACCGTGCCGTTTGTGTGTGGTGCGACCAATCTCGGCGAAGCCCTGCGCCGCATTGGTGAGGGTGCGTGTCTCATCCGCTCCAAGGGCGAAGCGGGAACGGGCAACGTGGTCGAGGCAGTTCGTCACCTTCGCACCATCAATGCCCAAATGCGTCGCCTCCAGACGGCGGACGCTGCGGAGATCTTTGCGCTGGCCAAGGACCTTCAGGCACCCCTGCCATTGGTGCAAGAAGTCGCGGCGACTGGAAAATTGCCAGTGCCGCTGTTTTGCGCCGGCGGAATTTCCACTCCAGCGGATGCGTCGCTCGTACTCCAGCTCGGTGCCGAGACGGTCTTCGTTGGGTCGGGGATCTTCAAGAGCGAAGACCCGGTGCGCATGGCCAAGGCCATTGTCGAGGCGACGACGCACTTCGAAGATGCCCACGTCGTGGCGCGTGTCTCAACGGGTCTCGGCGAAGCTATGCGCGGTGCCGAGACGACCTCGCTCGAGGTCCGTCTCGCCGAGCGCGGTTGGTAGTGCCCCGCGTCGGTGTACTCGCCTTGCAGGGCGATGTGCGAGAGCACGTGTCGATGTTGGAGGGGCTCGACGTCGATGTCGTTCGGGTGCGTCATCCTGAGGATCTCGACACTCTCGATGGTCTGGTGTTGCCCGGCGGTGAGTCGACGACGATTGCTTATTTGTTGAACTCGTCGGGAATTCGACCGGTACTCGAAGAGAAGATCACGTCGGGCTTTAGCGTCATGGGCACCTGCGCGGGACTGATCCTGTTGAGCAGCGAGATCTTGGGTGGAAGATCCGATCAGTGGTGCTTTGGCGCCCTTGATATCGCCGTTCGTCGAAATGGGTACGGCAGGCAGATCGCGAGCTTCGAATCACCCGTCAACGTGGCGGGTGTTGGGACCGTTCCAGGTGTGTTCATTCGCGCTCCCAAGATAGAACGATGTGCTGATGGTGTGGAGGTACTTGCGACACTGGACCACGGTGACGGAGAACATCCCGTGCTGGTGCGACACGCCAACGTGTGGGGGTGCGCCTTTCATCCAGAACTCACCCAGGATTCTCGCGTGCACCAGCTATTTACCGACTCGCTGTAAGTTTCGCTACGATACGTACGCCCCTAAGGGCAGGAGGAACCATGTCCGGCCATTCAAAATGGGCAACGACCAAGCATCGTAAGGGTGCGAAGGACAGCGCCCGAGCCAAAGTATTCGCCAAACTCATCCGTCAGGTGGAGGTGGCCGCCCGCGAGGGCGGTGGCGACCCCGCGTCGAACGCCAGTCTTCGAACGATGTTCCAAAAGGCTCGTGAGGCGTCAGTGCCAATAGACACCATCGAACGAGCCATCAAGCGCGGCACTGGTGAACTTGAGGGTGTTCGCTATGAATCCATCTCCTATGAGGGTTACGCCCCCAACGGCGTTGCGGTCATCGTTGAGACGTTGACCGACAACCGCAATCGCACTAGCGCCGAGATCAAGCACGTCTTTTCGAAGAACGGGGGATCAATCGCCGAGCCCGGCGCCGTCTCGTGGCAGTTCGATCGCAAGGGAGTACTAGAGGTCCAGGGGCCCATTGACGAAGATCAGTTGCTCGAATGGGTGATGGAGGCCGGTGGAGAGAATTTTGAGCCACAGGGCACCAACTTCCTCGTGACGACTGAACCCCATGACGTGGGCGCCGTACGTGATGCTTTAGAAGGTTTTGGTGTGAAGCTGCTGAGTGCCGACTTGACCTTGGTCGCTCAGAACCTCATTCCAGTCTCCGATGAGTCTGAGGCAAAGAAGATCTTGCGTCTGATGGAAGCGATCGATGATCACGACGACGTGCAGAACGTCTACGCCAACTTCGACATCCCCGACGAGATTCTCGCTTCATTCGAGGGCTAAAAGCCGTCGGCGCAACGCGCCTGCGGTTAGTATCGAACGTATGTTCGTACTCGGTATCGACCCCGGCTTGACCCGGTGCGGCTTTGGGCTCATCGAGGGATCGCTCGATGGCGTCGAGTCGTTTCGTGCTCATCGAGCGGGTGTCATTGAGACCGATCCGCTGGTGGCGGTTGAGAAGCGCCTCAGTCAATTGTTGATTGAACTCAGTAGCCTTCTCGAGGACATGACGCCGGACGCAGTCGTCGTGGAGCGTGTCTTCTATCAACGTAACGCGAAGACGGCAATTCCCGTCGCCCAGGCCAGCGGCGTCGCGGTCGCGCTAGCGGGTGCGCGCGATGTGCCGGTGCGTCAGTTCACCGCACAACAGGTGAAGCTTGCGGTGACCGGCTACGGTGCCGCGAGCAAGGCCCAAGTCCAGGGAATGGTCACTCGCATTTGTGGACTCTCACAAGTCCCAGAGCCGCCCGACGCGGCTGACGCCTTGGCGCTTGCGATCACGTACTTCATGATCGAGCGCACCGAGCGCCGTTATCCAAGCGTGCGTGTGTCGTGATTGGCTGGCTGAGCGGGCGCGTTGTTCATCAAGATGTGGGTGGCTCAGTCATACTCGACGTCAACGGTGTCGGCTATGAAGTGCAGGTGGCATCGGCGACGACCTATCGGGTCGGTGAGAACGTCGAAATGTTCATCTTCACCGTTGTGCGCGCCGACGCCATCTTGTTGTACGGATTCAACTCTTTGGCCGATCGTGAGTTTTTCGAACTGCTGCTGGTGACACCGGGCGTCGGTCCGTCCACGGCGCTCGCCGCACTTCGGACAATGACGACGGGCGAACTCGCACACGCCATCGAGAGCGACGACGCCAAGCGCGTCGCGAAGATCCCCGGTATTGGCCCAAAGACCGCGAGTCGGATCGTGCTGGAACTGAAAGGAAAGTTCGTCGCCGTTGCGGACCAGGCCTTCACGTCCCTGGGCGAGCCGTCGAGCGTTATCGATGATGCGCTGCGATCCCTCGGGTACTCTAATCAGGAGATTCGTCAGGCTCTTCTCGACGTCGAGCTGCCCGTTGATGAATCGGAGGCGCTCAGATACGCTCTTCGACTTGTGAGGCGTCAATGAGCCGGCGTGATATTGACCTTGAGCAGTTGGGATCGAGTCTGGTTGGGCCAATGGCGAACGAGCTAGAGCGAAATGCGGAAGTGTCGCTTCGACCGACCACGTTAAAGGAGTTCGTTGGGCAGCGCGAGCTCGTTCGCCATCTCGAGATCGTGTTGGGCTCGGCACGAGCTCGTCATCAGACGGCGGACCATCTGTTGTTTGCGGGCCCCCCGGGTCTTGGAAAGACGTCCCTGGCGAGCATCGTCGCGAGTGAAATGGGATCAGGGATACGCATCACCTCTGGACCGGTACTTTCACGGCCCGGCGACCTCGCGGCTCTGCTCACCGATCTTCAAGACGGTGATGTCTTGTTCATCGACGAGATCCACCGACTCTCACGCGCACTTGAGGAAGTCCTCTATCCCGCCCTCGAGGACCGTCGGCTTGACGTACTCATCGGGCGAGGTCCCTCGGCGCGATCGATCCGGCTCGACCTACCGAATTTCACCCTGGTCGGCGCGACGACGAGAACCGGCTTGGTGGCGGCACCCCTTCGAGACCGGTTCGGCTTTATTGGCCAGTTGGACCTGTATGACGTGGATGAGTTGAGCATCATCGTGGCCCGCTCGGCGCACCTGCTTGGTGTTGAACTGCATGAGAATGCGGCACAGATCATCGCCTCGAGGAGCCGCGGGACACCTCGCATCGCGAACCGACTGCTTCGTCGGGTTCGAGACGTGGCGGCGGTCGAAGGGCATCCGAGCGTTGACGCCGAGATCGCGGTGCAGGCCCTCGAACTCTTTGGAGTTGACAACTACGGACTGGACAAGATCGACCGGCGGATCCTCCAGTTGCTCTGTGATCAATTCTCTCGCCAACCGGTGGGTCTGACGACGATGGCGCACGCGTGCGGCGAGGAGCCAGCCACGATTGAGGACGCCTATGAGCCATTTCTCTTGCGTGAGGGATTGCTGATTCGCACCCCGCGAGGCCGGATCGCAACGGAAAAGGCGTACCGACACATGGGAATTGCGCCCCGTGGCGGGGGACTGGCCTAAAGCGCAGCTCGCTAGCGACTAGGGTTTCTTTGTCTAATGACGGAGGAAATGCACATGTTCGCAGCAGCATCCGGTGGTGGTTCTTCAACCATACTGATTATTTACGCAGTGGTCTTCGGCGGCCTCTACTTCTTTTACTTGCGTCCTCGCAGCAAGAAGCAGAAGGCGGCACGATTGGCTACCAAGAAGGTCGACGTCGGAG
>JABBNY010000047.1 GCA_019352095.1 Acidobacteriota bacterium | reverse complement strand
CGATTGCCGCCTGGGCGTCGGTGTACTGGGTCGTGTCACTTCCCTGAGCGTTTTGAATCGAGAACTGACTGGTTTTCAGACCTGCGGCCAGGAACGCCTCTTTGAGATTGGGGGCGTCGAACTCCGTGTAGCGCGCGGAAGACACTGTGTCGGGCAAGATGACCGCGATGTTCCCCTTGCCCTTGGCCACGATGCCCGCCAGGTATTTCATCGTCGAATATTTGGTATTGAACGTTGCGTTCGACACAACTTGTTTGCCAGAGCCTGGTGTGCCAGACGACGTCGTCGTTGACGACGTCGAGGTGGTCGGTCCAGTTTTGTTCGTGAGAACGAGACCTAATCCAATGAGTCCTAATACGACGACGGTGACTACGAAGTAGGTGATTTTCTTATTACGCATTATGACCCTCCGAGGGAAAAATCGATCGGGCCGCCGAGCGGCGGTACTTCGATCGCAAAACTGAACATTGGTTGAATGACTCGCGCACGCAGTGCGAAGTCAATGAGGGTGGTGACTTGAACCCTAGGGAAAATAGGTCAAGCACGAATTCGCCGCGTATTGCAGTCGAACACTCCGGCCCAGAACATCATCGCTCCTTTCTGACAGCGTCACCCGTTAGGCACACTGCAAGGAAGCGAGGTCTTGACTTTCCTACTCGAAGCGTAGTCCACAATCCCAGAAGACCTCAGACCCCGACGACCCACTCGCTTGCCCACGACAAATCACGAGTAAATACTCGAGTCGCACAATTGCTACGCTGGCGCTAGATTCGCTCTTCAAACAACGGAGGCCTAATGGCCGCAATCTTGCTCATCAAAGCCAGGGTCACCGCCTATGACCACTGGCGAAGCGCGCATGACGAGAACAGCGCCTTTCGCCGCGAGCATGGCGTCATCGGCGATGAGGTCTACTGTTCGCCCGAGGACATGACGTCAGTTCTTGTGTTGCACTCTTTTGACACGGTGGATGCGGCCCAGCGGTTCATATCTGATCCAGCATTTGCCGAGACACTGCACGCGACCGGCGTCATTGGCAATCCGATCTTGACGATCACCGAGGTCCTCTAGACCGTTCGGCTCACCCATCGGTCTGCTCGTCGAAGAGTCACCCTGCAGAAGCCCGCGGAGCGGAACCTTCATAGAGTGCTCAGAACCTCAGCCCCTCGACGGTCGCCTCCACGTTGGCGACGGCAACGGATTCGACGCAGCGACAACTCGCTCGATGATGCGACCCGCCTCAATAATTGTCCACTCGCTGTGCGCTCGTCCGATAATCGCGAGTCCCACAGGGAGACCCTGCACCAATCCCAGTGGCACGCTCATGATCGGCCACCCCGCGATAGCGGGAGCCATTGTCGCGGGACTCGCGGGACCGGGGTCACCCCCAACCGCAAGATCACTCTTCCAGCTCGGACCATACGAAGGCGCGATCACGACTTCCACACCGTCGAGTCCCGGAGTGAGACACGTCTCGATCGCCCACTTCAAATTGCGCGCACGACTCGCGTAGTACGCAGCACCAGCGCGGCCGCCGGTCTGGACCGCCTTTAGAAACAGGTCATGTCCGAAATACCTCTGCTCGATGTCACGATGCTCGTCCTCGTAGTCAATGACCTCAGCCAGGGACGTGACGCCTCCACCTGGTCGGTCCTTAAGGTACGACGTCAAATCGTCGAACAACTCGGCCAAGAGGACCACCTCTTCGTCCGCCGCCTCTTCGACGCCCGGCAACGCCAGATCACGTTCACTCAATGTGACACCGCCGTCTCGTAGCCGCACGACGAAGTCGTCGAAGAGTTGGTCGGTCTCAGGATTACCAGTACGCCAATTGCTCGCTACCGCAATGCTCAGTGTCGTCGACGTTGATTGCGGGATGCTCGACGCGAGCACGCGGTACAAAAGTGCAACGTCGTCGACGCTGCGGCCCATCGGGCCGGGACTGTCCTGGCTCGCACTGATCGGCACCACGTAGGTCGCCGGCACCTTACCCACCGTGGGCTTGAGACCGACGACGCCGTTCACCGAAGCCGGACACACTATTGAGCCATCGGTCTCGGTGCCCACCGCCAGCGGCGCCAGTCCTCCCGCCAGCGCGGCGCCCGAGCCAGACGACGAGCCTCCCGCCGAGCGATCAAGCGCCCACGGATTACCCACCAATCCGCCGCTCGACGAATATCCACTCGTTGACCGAGAAGATCGAATATTCGCCCACTGACTGAGGTTGGTGCTGGCCATGACGATGGCGCCCGCATCTCGAAGTCGGGTCACGAGTGGCGCGTCACGCGAGGCGCGACCCCGAAGCGCGGTCGATCCCGCAAGACCCGGGAGCCCCACGGCCTCGATGTTGTCCTTTATCAGGACCGGGATACCGTGCAGCTCTCCGCGCACCTCGCCGCGCTGACGCTCGCCATCACGTTGCTCAGCGATGCTCAAGGCCTCGCCACTCACTGCCGCGATTGCGTTGAGGGCCGTGTCGCTCGAAGGTTCGTCGATTGCCTCGATTCTCGTGAGCAAGGTCTCTACCACTTCGCGCGAGGTGATCTCTCCCTCCTTGAGGCGTCGGACCAACTCGTTGGCCGACAGGTAGGCCGTAGGGGCGCTTGGTACGTGCGGATCGCTCATTTTCCAATGATATGTGGCACTATTTACCCTTCAACGTGACGTAGTGCGTTCAAAGCGTCTCGATTGATCCAGCCCGCGAGACGCAACTGGCTCGAGATGAATCCAGTGAAATATTGCTTCCTAGTTCTTTGGTCCCATCGCGGTCATGACGAGTTGTGGTTGCAGATCCTGCAGAAGGGATCGGACCGAGATTATTGACATGGTTTTCACAGACAAATCACAGTGGACAATAAGGTACCGAAGCAGAAACACCACCTCCGCTAAGTAGCCTTTGAAGGTCTCAAACTCGACCTACGAACCGATTGCAGAGGTTTCCACTATGCGAATTGGGCTTATCGGTTTTGGCAAGACAGGACAGTCCGTAGCGGCAGTAATCCTCAACACTCCTGAGATGACTCTCGAATGGGTCGTTCGTAACAGCGAGCGCCTGTTGCACCGCTCGGCCTCAGAATTCCTTGACATCTCGTCTGAGAAGCCGGGCTTGATCTATCCACGCGGAGAATTTCGCATTGAAGAACTCTTAGATCGTCAGCCGGTTGACGTAATCATCGACTTCTCATCTGAAGAGGGACTCGAGTACTACGGTGGAGAGGCTGCTCGTCGCGGTATCCGCATCGTCAGTGCGATCTCTCATTACTCTGCGTCGCGACAACATCGGCTGCGCATCTTGAGCAGAGAAACACCGGTCTTGTGGTCGCCCAATATCACCATTGGTATCAACTTCCTCATTCTCGCCGCAAAGACGTTGGGTGAAATAGCGCCGAGCGCCGACATTGAGATCCTTGAGGAACATTTCAAGTTGAAGAGCGAAGTCTCCGGTACAGCCAAGATCATCTCTCACGCTTTGGGCAAAGACAACTCGGAGATCAAATCGATCCGCGCCGGTGGAATCATCGGAGCCCACGAGATCATCTTCGGCTTTCCATACCAGACAGTTCGACTCCGTCATGAATCAATCTCGCGAGATGCATTTGGCAACGGCGCAGTATTTGCGGCCAAGAAACTTATGGGTATGCCCCCGGGTCTTTACAAAATGGAGGACCTGCTGCTGCCGTACTTCGCCTACGCGAACCCACTTCCGACCCGAGATTCACGCCCATTCGCATGGGTATCGCGCGGACTTCGCCGATGGAGGCGTGAACGTCCATCTATCGTACCTATCGATCTGACAGCATCGCGCCCAGCGGCGACAATCGACCCACCGCCGCCGCTCTCGCAAATGTCAAGGACCACTCAGAGATGAAAAGGCGCGATCATCGCGCGGGCACTCTTTGCGGCACCGAGCAGCGGCACGTGCAGAAGTGTCTCGGTCGCACGAAGTAAGGAGTAGTGAGTCAGCGCGGCGCCGACGCGTAGTCCGCGAGGTACAGACGGCGCGACCACGATGGTTGGAACGTGATTCGTCCCCGAGGAGTCGCTCTCGTCAAACGTTATGAAGAGCGCCAGCGAACGTGCCTGATACTGCGCGCTGGCAACGATGCTCGGAACGATCCGTCGAAGCCACGTGTCACCGACGTTGACCGGGCAGCTGTGCATGTCATTGCACACATTTGGCACTATCAACGTGAACGCCGCATTCAGGTTGAGTGGAAGCGTGAGTGGCACATCATTGCGCACACACGTCGCGGCGAGGTTGGTGTAATAGACAGCGGGATTGTGGCGCGCCGCATACTCACCGCTGGTGACGCGATCACATCGGACTGTCATCGATTCGACCAGCGAGCGCCAGTTCGAGCCAAGTTCAGAAAAGAGATTCGCGACGTGCAGAGGGTGGGTGACAGGCTCACCGTCATCAGTGATGCCCTGAATCGAACCCGAGGTGAGCGCAATGTAGTTAGGCAGGCTCGGATGTGCCACCGCGACCTCATTGGTCGCAAGACCACACATTGCTGTGAGCTTGTTGAAGTACGGTGCGCTGGGCGATCCAACAACCGAGTAGCCCACGTTCTCGAGCAATATCCATACCACGTGACGGTAGCGAGGGACACTCGACGCGACGCACGGAGCACTCGACGAGATCTTCGACAGACGAGCCGCGCCTGGTGAAGCTGACACCACTCCAAGGGCTCCTACGAGTACGGCCGCGCCGATGAGGAACTTCGCTCGCCACATAGCCTCATCATTGCAGTGGGGCGCGTCGAGCGCGAACCCGGAGTTCGAGCCCCGTCTCGCGCGCGGTAGCCAGTCAACGTGCGTGGGTATCCACCGAACGCCATCGAACGCACGGAAAACTTAGCGGGTGACCAGCGGAATCGACCAGGTGGACACCTCCGGTGCCGTCCAAAGACCGGGACGCACGAGACACGCGTACCGTCTCGGACTCGTGGTCGCGGCTGGTTCGGTGTTGATCTCGTTGATATTGATGCCGTTCGCTTTCATAAGCCTCTATTCAGCCTTCCAACACCCCGCCGGCGATCACGGCTTTGACGTGATGAAGCCAGCGTTGTTGCACGGCGAGTGGACCAAACTCAACGTCTCAGCAATCTCCATCGACGATGGTTGCGGGAGAGGTTGTCCTTCGAGTCTCGGGATTCCACAACTGTCCGAACACCTGTAGTGGCGTGCAGCGAGTGCAGCTCTTCTCCGTGCACTCAGATCCGAGTGGTGCTCTGGGTCCCCCACCCTCTGCCACGATCAATATCCCCGCAGACTCGAGTGAGATCGAACAACAAGTGACCCTCCCGATCACCGGGAACCTCAGCCGCTACCCCTTCGACAGCTATCGGCTGCTCCTCGTGGGTTCGTATCCGCCCGACTCGACTGGCGTCGACCTCGTGCTCGAAGGTTCGATCCTGCTCTTGCTCCTCACCGTCGCCGTTCGCGCCGTCGCGTTCATGATGCCGCGCGCCTATCTGAGTGTGATGCGCCCCTCGACGCGTGACGAACGTGGCGCGAGTAGTGGTGGCGAAGACGATGAAGTTCCGGAAATACCGGGTGACCTGTAGGTGCGTCAGGTCGCGAGTGTCACTCGTTGGTTACCTCGCCATCACATCCAGACAACTCCTCACCGCTAGTGTTCGTGTCCGGGATTCGTACGACTCTCCGGTGGCTATACTTCAACCCTCATTAATTTCGAGCGACACTGCCCTCAGCGGACGCTCCCAGCTGAGAGGACCGCAATGAACTCCTTTGAACAACTTGAGTCGAACGTGCGCTCATACTGTCGCAAGTGGCCCGCGGTCTTCGCGACGGCCCAAGGATCGATCATCACCGACGTCGACGGTGTCGAGTACCTCGACTTCTTTGCGGGAGCGGGTGCCCTCTCGTACGGACACAACAATCCCGTGCTGGTCGAAGTAGCCATCGAACATCTTCGCGCGGGCAAACTACTGCACAGTCTCGATACGTTCACCGTTGAAAAGCGTCGCTTTCTAGAGAACATGCGGCGCTACGTCCTCGAGCCGCGTCAACTCGACATGGTTATCCAGACCGTTGGACCGACCGGTGCGACCGCAGTGGAAGCCGCGCTCCAGTTGGCCCAGCGTCTCACCGGTCACCGAGCAGTGGTGGGCTTCGAGGGGAGCTACCACGGCATGTCCTACCGAGCCGCCTCTATTTCTGCGTCGATGGCGGGACGCGCGACCAGCGCTCACCTGAAGGACTTCGTCGCGCTGCCCTTCGTCGAGAACGTGACCGAGGCAGATCTTCAGTTGTTGGACCGCACTCTTCGCAGAACAGTCGATGGCCAGGCCATCGGTGCGCTCATCATCGAACCAACCCAGGGTGAGGGCGGTGCTCGACCCTTTGATCCGGCGTACCTGCGCGCGATACGCGAGCGCTGCAGCGAACTTGGGATCATCGTGATCGCCGATGAGGTTCAAGCGGGTGTTGGCCGCACCGGTTCATTCTTCTCCTTCGAGAGTTCCGGCCTCGACCCCGACATCGTGTGCGTCTCCAAGTCGATCAGCGGATTGGGTCTGCCAATGGCACTCAACCTTGTGCGTCGCAGTCTCGACACGTGGGCGCCGGGTGAGTTCTCGGGAACGTTCCGCGGCAACAATCTCGCGTTCGCGACCGCCGCGACCATGCTCGAGACGTACTGGGCCGACTCGGCCCTCGAGAAGAGCACCGAACAGCGCGGTCACACTGTTCGAACCGCACTGCAGGGCATGGCGGACGAACATGGTGAGGGAAAGTTCGTCGTTCGAGGCAACGGTCTGTTGTGCGGTCTCGACGTCGTCTCGACCGAACTGGCGACGCGAATCGCACAGGGCGCGTTCGAGCGTCACCTAATCGTTGAGACCTGCGGCGCAGGTGACACGACGGTCAAGTTGTTGCCCGCGCTCGTCATCACCGATGACCAACTCGATGACGGACTCACGAGACTGAGCGACGCAGTCGCCCAGGCCGTTTCGCATTGAGCGACGACTTCACCTGGCGCGACCACATCGTCACGTTGGACGAGCGTGGTCTGAACACCCTGCAGCAGGCGGCGACCATCGCCGTCGGGGACCTGCAGCGCCCGACGGGCCCTAGATCCGACGCCTCAGCGAGCACACTTCACGATCTCATCTTCGCGTTCGAGGTCTGTCCCGAGGAGGGCGTCGGCCTCGAAAGGTCGCTCGCCGATCTGGGAAGCGCCGTATGGGGCAACGCCGTGGTGCCCAGTGACGCGGCGTGTGTAGCGCACCTGCACCCGCCCACGTTGGTGGCGAGCGTCGTGACCGAACTCTCCATCGCGGCGGTGAACCAGTCAATGGACTCCTGGGATCAGGCACCGGCGGCGACGGAGGTAGAACTACACCTCGTGGAGTGGCTCGCGCGACTCATCACCATGCCCTCGAGCGCGACGGGCATCATGACGTCGGGTGGAACGGCTTCGAATGTGCTCGGCCTCACCCTGGCGAGGTCGTGGGCTGCCCTCGGCCTCGGCGTCGACGTCCTCAAATCGGGACTTCCTCCCGAGAGTGCTTCATGGCGCATCCTGTGTTCGGATCAGGCTCATTTCTCGGTCCAGCGCGGTGCCGCCCAGCTCGGTCTCGGACGTGACGCGGTCGTCGCCGTCGCGACCACGCCCACGGGCGTGATGGACATCGAGGCATTGGACGTTGCCTTGGACGAACTCGAGAAGAGCGACCTTCGCGCCATGGCCATCGTCGCAACCGCGGGCACGACTGACCTCGGTGCGATCGACCCCCTCGAAGCGATCGGCCAACGCGCGCGACGTCACAACGCGTGGTTCCACGTCGACGCGGCGGTCGCGGGCGCGTTTCTGCTCTCCGAATCGCTTCGTCCCCGGTTGACCGGCTTGGCAGACGCCGATTCGGTGACCATTGACTTCCACAAGCTCTGGTGGCAACCCTTCAACGCGAGTGCCCTGATCGTGCGCGACCACGAACACTTCGACCTACTGAGAGTCAAGTCCAATTATCTCGACCGTGGTGACGAACTCGAAGGGATGGTGAACCTGGTTGGGCGCTCGCTTGATACCTCACGGCGCTTCGACGCCGCCAAGGTCTTCGCATCACTTCGTGCCATTGGTCGCCGCGAGTTGGCCACCATGCTCGAACACCTCGTGTCGCTCGCACATTTCGCCGGCGAACGGCTCTCAGCGAACGGGCGCTTTGACGTGTTGACGCCGCCGACGTCGGTCATGTGCGTCTTCACTGCACGCGGCTTTAGCGCGGGTGACCTGCGCGCCGTGCAACAGAATCTGCTGGCTCGAGGCGAGATGGTCCTCGGGCGCACTGAGATCAAAGGCGTGTCCGCGCTCAAGTTCACCTTCATGAACCCACTCACCACCACGAGCGACGTTGAGCGGTTGATAGCGCTCATCGACGACGAGTTCGACCGCATCACTCCCGAGCCGTAAACCTTCATCAGCGCCTCGCGTGATCCGTGGCGCCACGCCACAACTACCCGAATCAACTTACAAACCCACGCACCCCCAATCGCGCTAGACATGAGTGTTGATGGAATCGGCCGCGTGACAACGCAGCCGCACAGTGGTCCAAAGTTGCCGAGGCCTACGTAGTGTGACCGGGAGGTTCGTATCGTGACACCGATGCATGCGGTGTTGGTCATTGCTGGGGTGTCGTGCGCGTTCGCGTGGTCCGCTTCTCTCGTCACCGACGATACGTCGTGGGTGGATCGACTCTGGTCGATCGTGCCGGTGCTCTACGTCTGGGTGTTCGCCGTGAACGCGCGACTGGACAATGTCCGCCTCGACGTCATGGCCGCGCTTGTCACCATCTGGGGGATTCGCCTGACGTTTAACTTCGCGCGCAAGGGTGGCTATACGGGCGTCGAGGATTACCGTTGGCAAGTCCTTCGCGACGCGATGCGTCCATGGCGATTCCAACTCTTCAACTTCTTTTTCATAGTGCTCTATCAGAACTTCCTGCTGGTGCTTATCGCACTGCCGGCCTACAACGCCTACCAGCATCGCAACTCCCCCTTTGGCACCCTCGACACGATGCTCGCCATCGGCTTTCTTGTGTGCACCATTGGTGAGACGATCGCCGATCAGCAGCAATGGGACTTCCAGTCGTGGAAGCGTCGAGAGATCGATGCAGGACGTTCACCCGAGGAGGGTTTCGTTACCTCGGGCCTCTTTCACCTTTCGCGTCATCCCAACTACTTTTTCGAACTCGCCCAGTGGTGGCTTCTCTACTTCTTGGGCGCCGTCGCCGCTCATGGACTGCTCCAGTGGACCATCGTCGGTCCAGTGTTGTTGAGCCTCCTCTTTGTTGGTTCGACCAATTTCACCGAGAAGATCAGCCGCTCGCGCTACCCCGAGTACGCGCTCTACCAACGACGGGTGTCCCCGATCATCCCGTGGTTCCCACGTTCGCGGATCAATGAGATCCAAATCGTTGACATGGATCAACGAATCGAATGACCTGGACCCTCGTCTGCGATCAGCCGAGTAGGTCCCAACGATTGCCGTAGAGGTCACGAAAGACCACGACCGTTCCGTACGGCTCTTTGCGGGGCTCGCCGAGAAACTCTGTACCCGCCGCCACCAGACGCGCATAGGTCTCATCGAAGTCGTCAACGCGCAAGAAGAATCCGACGCGCTCGGCGACCTGGCGACCCACTCGCTCATCCTGGCTGGCGCCCTCGGCTCGGGCGAGCAGGAACCCCGTGATGGCGTTGGGTGGGCGCACGACCACCCAACGCTTCGCTTCACCGCTCGAAGTGGTCGCGGGCGAATCCTCCACGAGTTCAAAACCGAGCGTGTCGACAAAGTAGCGAAGTGCGTGGTCGTAATCGTTGACGAGCAGGGTAATCAGTTCAAGGTGCACCGGACAAGGCTAAAGGTTCACCAGGGCTTCTCGTGAGTCGCCACGCCCTAGGCAGTGACATTCGACCCTAGTGACGTCGGTCCAAGTTTCCACACCGGCGATAAGAATCGAATCAAGCGTGGCGAGTGGAATTTTGACACAGCGAGACGGGGGCCTTACGGCGTCGCTCGCCACTGCGAAGTCACAAGGGCCCCTGGACGAGCCAACCGAGTCCGAGGAAAGAAAATAGTGCACAGTAGCCAGACAATGACCAGTACCAAGCCTCGACCCGCGCAGTTCGAGGACCGCCCACTCCTCGTCTTTTGGGAGACGACCAAGGCGTGTGCGCTGGCGTGTGCGCACTGTCGTGCGTGCGCACAACTTGAACCCGGTCCCGATGAACTCTCAACCTCAGAGGGTTTCGCGATGGTCGATGAGCTTGCGGCCATCGGTCGTCCGCGGCCGATCCTGATCTTGACCGGCGGAGACTGCTTACAGCGCCCCGATATCTCCGACATCGCGCGCTACGCCCAGCAACAAGGGGTGCCCGTGGCCATCTCGCCGTCGGTGACCCCCTACCTGACACCCGAACTGCTCGACGAACTACTCAGTTTTGGCGTCCACAGCGCATCACTCAGCTTGGATGGTTCGAACTCAGCCACGCACGACACCCTTCGCGGTATCCCTGGTCACTACGACGCGACGCTCGACGCCATCACGATGCTGAAGAACCATGGCTACACCACGCAGATCAACACCACGGTCATGGCGGGAAATTTGCACGAGTTGGCGGACATCGCGGTCACGCTTCGCGATCTGGAAGTCGACGTCTGGGAGGTCTTTTTTCTCATCACTACCGGGCGCGGCACCGACATTCTTGAATCGTCGCCACAGGAGAATGAGGACGTGTGCAATTTCCTCGTCGACGCGTCTCGATACGGATTCACCGTTCGAACAGTGGAGGCGCCGTTCTTTCGACGCATCGCCGCCGAACGCAAGAGCGATCCCAACTACCACGAGACCCACGTACCCGGACCGCTCTACGTAGAACTGCACGATCGTCTGGTCGAGCGACTCGGCGAGCCATCGGCCCCGGTGCGTGCACCGAGCGCCGCAACCCGAGACGGCAAGGGCATCATCTTCATCGCCAACAATGGTGACGTCTACCCCTCGGGTTTCATGCCGTACCGCTTGGGTAACGTGCGCCAAGAGCGCTTGATCGATATCTACCGTGACAACGAGGTCCTTCGCTCAATTCGTGCCGCTGAGTTCGCTCAGCCGTGCGCCACGTGCGATCACGCCCAACTCTGCGGTGGTTCGAGGGCTCGAGCCTTGGCCAAGACCGGCGATCCGCTGGGCGCCGACCCGGGCTGTCTGCTCGTGAATGACGCGCTCGCGTCCTCGGCGTCGAGCGTCAGTCTTCGGTCGCACTAGCGCCCGGCGCTCTTCGTTTTCAGCCTCCCGATAAAATTGGTCGGTGGAGTTGCAGAAGGTCATCTTGTACTACGGCTTCACGCCACTCGCAGACCCCGAGGCCGTCATGCTGTGGCAGCGCACTTTGTGCGAATCACTCAATCTCAAGGGTCGCATACTCCTCTCGTCCCACGGCATCAACGGGACCTTGGGTGGGGACATGTCGGCACTCAAGCGCTACATCCGCCAGACCAAGCTCTATCCCGGTTTCAAAGGCGTTGACTTCAAATGGTCCGACGGAACTGGCGACGACTTTCCTCGACTGCGCGTGCGCGTGCGTGACGAGATCGTCTCGTTTGGTGCCCCTGGCGAGTTGGTCGTCGACCACAACGGTGTCGTCGGTGGTGGCGTGCACTTAAAGCCCGAAGAGGTCCATCAACTCGTGGACGAGCGCGGCGACGAGGTCGTGTTCTTCGATGGCCGCAATGCATTCGAAGCGAAGATCGGCCGATTCAAGAACGCAATCGTGCCCGATGTCAACACCACGCGCGACTTCGTGAGCGAACTCGAGAGTGGCAAGTACGACCACTTGAAAGACCGCCCGATCGTGACCTACTGCACCGGTGGCATCAGGTGTGAAGTGTTGTCGTCGGTGATGAAACGACGCGGGTTCCAAGAGGTCTACCAGGTGGAGGGTGGCATCGTCCGCTACGGCGAACGGTTCGGTGACAAGGGACTATGGGAGGGCTCCCTCTACATCTTCGATGCGCGGATGAACCACGAGTTCAGTGAACACGCCGCCACGATCGGCGAGTGCGAGCGGTGTGCGGCGCCGACGAGCAAGTACTACAACTGCGCGAACTTGGCGTGTCGAAAACTCATCTTGCTCTGTGAACCGTGCACGGCGGACAACGTCAGTCGCAACTGTGCGCCGAGCCACGTCGACGCCATCTGAGCCAGCCACGCCGCGTGCCTAGGGGCCAGGCCTAGTCCTCGACGCCTCGGGCCTCAAGCTCTTCGACCACAGACTTGTAGCCCGCATTGGTGAGCAGATGACGAAGATCGAGCACCTGCTGGACGTCGATGTCCTTGTGTCGTGGCTTCTCGAGAAAGAGCATTCCCTCGCCCACGTGGACCCGAACTTTCCCGTCGCCGCTCTCTTCAACCGTGCCGACGGCCTCGAGCAGTGACAGCACCGTGCGCCAATCGATGTTGTGACTCGTCGGGTGCTGGAAAATCTTCATCAGCGTATCGCGATGATGGTTATTGAGACCCGCTGATTCTGGGGAGTGTGCCATGAAAACCTCCTTCAAACACACCATACGCTCTGAGTCGCCACAACGCCTCAGCGAAGCGAGGACCAAAGCCCCAATGGACTAGACGAGCCGGGCCTGGTTGTACTTGATCTCACCGAGCACGATTCGGCTCTGGACGTCTCGAGCACCAAGTTGGCGAAGGGTGTCGACCACTGATTGGAGTTCGTCGGTGGTCCGACAGCCAATTCGAAGTTGGTAATCCAGTTCACCGGTGGTGTGGATCACCTGGAGGACTTGGGGTACGCCCTCGAGGCTGCGCTCGAAGTCATGGCGGTCGACCGATTCCTTCAGCTTGATGTCGGTGAGCGAGTGGAGCGTGCGACCGAGGCGGGTCATGTTGAGCTCTGCGTGAAAGCCTTCGATCACACCGGACTGGCGCAGCCGTCGTACCCGGTCAGCGGTGCTATTAGAACTGAGATGCACCAGCGCCGCGAGTTGTTGATAGCTGAGGCGAGCATCATCAATCAAAGCGTGCAGCAACATGCGGTCAATGTCATCCATGGCCAACCCCTCGTCGATACCTAGATTATCGAGGTACTTTACAACTGTACCTATATTTTCTATGCTAAGTCGCGCTCAGTGTCAATATATCCGAGTCAATTGAGGTAAAATCGCGAATATTCTGGATGTATGGTTTTCGTCGTTCTCCAACTCATACTCGTACCACTCGCCGTCATGACGGGGACACTCGCGCAGCGCCGCTTTGGCCACGCCGTTGGCGGTCTCATCATTGGACTCCCACTGGCGAGTCTGCCCATGCTGCTTCTCATCGCCCTCCAGCGCGGCACCACGTTCGCAACCTCCATGTCGAACGCCGACCTCATTGGCAGTCTCGCCGAGGTGGTCGTGATCTTGGTGTACGTGCTCGCCTCACGGCGGCTATCGCCAACGCCAACCTTGCTCAGCGCCCTCGTCGCCTTCGTGCTGGGTGCTGGCGTGCTGCACCTGTTCACGTTCCCCACGGCCTTCGCGGGTGTCGTATCGGTCATAGCCTTCGCGAGCGCACTTCGCGTGTGGCCCGCGCGCGCCAACGAAATCGTCGAGGGTGGACGGGACCGACTCATGCTTCGCATCTCGCTCTCGGGAGGGTTTGGCCTGCTCGTCTTGATATTGGCCGGCCCTATGGGACCGGGGTTTACGGGTCTGGCCGCGGCACTGCCGGTATCGAGTCTGGTGATGGCCTTTGTCACCCACCAAAGTCATGGCCCCGACGCCTCGTCGAGACTCTTGCAGGGTGTCGCACGTGGATCATTCGCCTACGTGGCGGCAATCTTCACCTTCACCGAAGCGCTGGCGACCGGTAGCGCGTGGACCGCATTCGTGCTCAGCTTGGCGGTGGCGATTGTCGTGCAGTCAGCCACATTGATCTGGGACACCCAGCCGGCTGTGAAACGCGCGCTCACGAGCCCCTCGCTCTGGCCCCGCGTGCTCCTCGAGCAGCAGCCGATCGCCTTCATGGCCCGCCATTAATCGACGTCGCACTCGTTAACCTCAAGACAGGCACCGCGAGGTGCCGTATCTGGTGGAGACGACAATGACATCAACTTCGGTGCCTGGTCCAATTGCTCTCGTGGGCTCGGGCGAGTACCTGACTCAGATGACCGACATCGAAGGAGGACTGCTCCAAGGGCGCGCGCCTCGATACGTCCAGCTAGCGACCGCGGCGGTTCCCGACGGACCTGAGGTCGTCGAGCATTGGCACGATGTCGGTCGACAACAGGCCGAGCGACTCGGTGTTGAACCAGTCATCGTTGAGGTGAACGACCGCGACGACGCCAATCGCAGTGACCTGGCCGCGCTCATCGCGGGCGCAGGACTGATCTATCTTTCGGGCGGCGATCCGCGTTATCTCGCCAACGCCCTTCGCGACACCCTCGTGTGGCGAGCCATCGTTGACGAGTGGCGCTCGGGCGCCGCACTCGCCGGGTGCAGCGCAGGTGCGATGGCGCTCACGTCGTGGGTGCCGTCGCTTCGCCACCCCCGCCGCGGCGGGACCGATGGTCTCGCACTCTTGTCGCACCTTCGCGTGATTCCCCACTTCGACGCGTTCGCCAAGCGAATGCCCGACATCGTCACGCGATTCCTGGTGCCCCACGACGAGCACGTCACGGTCATTGGCATCGACGAGGACACCGCCCTCGTCGGCGGCCCACACGAATGGACCGTGCGCGGTCGACAATCGGCGTGGATCTTGAGTGTCGAGGGTCGAATCGAACTCACCTCCGGAGCGACCCTCGTCACTACGCCCTCTTCCCGTGACGCTCCCTCGACGAACGAGTGACCGATCACTCTGAGAAAACGTAGGCCGCGTGCGCGCGCACCTCATCGAGGCGACCGGCCGCGTGCACCAGTAGTGCACCAAAGGCGAACGCGGTCAACACTTGGGCGAGGAACAAGACGTGCAGGATCACCAGGTAGTCAATGACAGCCAGGGTGAGGCCCGCCAGTTCAAGGGCGATCAACGTGTGCGTCCACGGCGTTCGTCGCAGGCGCGCGTACATCCACAACGCAGCGAGCGGTTCGAACAGCATGGTGACTATCCCAACGACCGTGTGGACGTCCTTCAATGGATGATTCAACGTATAGCCGTAGGTACTTATGAGGGTGAAGAACATCAAGGCGGCGTAGACGACAAGGATCACCGCGAAGTGCCGGGCGCGTGGTTCCATCCTCACCAGGGCCCGCCCCGCCCGCGCCGCAAACACTGCGCACCCGAAGAACGCGATCGAATACGGAATCACGGTCTTGATGTGGATCCCGTAGTTGCTGAACCCCCCTTCGTTCCACTTAAGGACGAATCCCGGATGCAGCGCGATACAGATCGCTGAGAAGAGCGCCAGACACCCCTGGCTCAGGCGCACACTGCTTCGTACCAGAGCACTCACGGGCCGAGTGTAATTTGACCGCGCGAAACAGGCACGATCACTGTGGCTCGTGGGTCTGACGCAAGAAGAGGCGCGCCGCGCTCGAGAGAGGCTGGTCGTGGGGCCATACCGCGCGGATCGATCGGTCGAGCGCGATACCCGTTGAGGTCAC
>JABBNY010000046.1:12348-15787 GCA_019352095.1 Acidobacteriota bacterium | reverse complement strand
GGAAAGGCCAGTTCGAGCTTCTCCTGTGTTGACAGGGAGTTGTCGGGTGTCTGGGGCGACACGGCGACGAGAGTGGCGCCGAGACTCGAAATGTCCGCGAGACGGGACTGGTAAGCACGAAGTTCTGTCGAGCAGTAGGGGCACCACCCTCCGCGATAGAAGGCGAGTACGACAGGTCCACGCGAAAGGAGTGACGAGAGCGATACATGTTCGCCCGCGGAGTCAGGAAGTTTGAAGTCTGGAGCGTGGGCGCCTACGGCGAGGCTGCCTTCGGCGAGACCCGAGACCCGCAGCGCATCAGTGGCGCCGTCCATGACGACGAGTTGGTCCTCGGGGATCCTGGCCCGACCGGCTTCGTTTTGCGCTTTGAGGGCGGCGCCCAATTCTCCTGACATATTTCTCTCCTGTTTGTTCTCAACCAATAATAGATAGACAGACTAGTCTGTCTATCTTAGAATATCAGATACGATTAAGGACGTGTCGACGACTACTCTCACCCCACGCCAGCGCTTACTGGCCGTGGCGAGTCGACTCTTCTACGCCGAGGGTATCCACGCAGTCGGGATTGACCGCGTCATCGCCGAAGCGTCCGTGGCCAAGGCGACGCTCTACGCGCACTTCCCCAGCAAGGCTGACCTGGTAGCCGCCTACCTGTCGAACGAGAGTCAACTCTGGGTCGACGAAGCGAACCGGCGATTGGCGCGGTCACGCCCAGGCGCCAAGGAAGCGATTCGAGCGCTATTTGAGATGCTCTACGAGAACAGCCTGAAGCGCGACTACCGCGGATGCCCTTTTATCAACGCCGCCGCAGAGTTCCCTAGTCCCAGCCCGGTCGCCACGCAGATAGACATTCACCGTGATCGTTTGCGACAGGTGTTTGCCACTGCGACGGGCACCGCCGATACAACCTCTGAGATGTTGGACGCTCTCGTCTCCCTCTACGGCGGTGCTATGACCGCGGCTCAACTCGATCATCGGCCACAGGTCGTGCTCCACGCAGCCAACGCGGCCGAACACTTCTTCGTTGAGGCAACGATGTGAAGAAGGCCGCACTCCACGCACCTGTGCCAATGCGCACGTGATGATGTGGGTGCTGAGGGAAGTGGATCACCTTCGCTCGAAGTCGTGAGGGCCGGCAGGCACTCAGTTGTCGGGCGTGACCGTAGCAACTTGAGCACAGTGTGATCGCCCTATCGAAGAGACGCTCGACCATGTTCGAGAGCTTTTGGAGCCAAGAATCTCAGCAAGAAGCCACACCATCCAAGATTCACATACGGCGTCAGAAACTCGATGCACGCAACCCTTGATCTTCAGGGCGGTTGGGGGACTTGGGCGATCCATCCAGGCAGAAGATGCGTCGCAATCGATTGAAGATTCGAGTGTCAAGAACCAAGAAGCTTCTGTCACGGCCTGATTCAATCGTGGATGAGAAGCGTGCTAAGCGCGCGCTCGGTGGACTCTCGCGGACAGCCGCGGATCACCATGTCGGCCGCGGCCTCCAATGCAGCATCGAAGATTTCAGATTCGAGGGTGGGCTCGCAGTGCCCCAGATCAACGAGAAGACCGATCAACGGGCGGCGGGCGTCTGCGCGCAACTGGAGTAGCTGCTCACGACAGGGCGCCGGGAGGTCGCCTCGGGTTAGCGCGCGCTCCGCGCGACCGACATCACTGAGGGCGAAGGAGAATGCTCGCGATATGTATTCTGCGACTGCGGGTTCGCCGTCACCGGGGATCCCAGTGAGGGCATTCTGCCGAGCCTCGCACGCGAAGATGACGACCGAGGCGACGAGTCCGGCCAGAGAGTCGAAGTACTGGTACAAAGACGTACGAGCCAGGCCCGCATGTCGCGAGACAATACCGACATCGAGAGTGGTTACCTCACCGCCGGCGAGGACATCGACGGCGGCGTTGATGATGGCCTGACGCTGAAGCACTTGGTGCTCCGCGAGCGTGGCGGCGCTGATACGTGGCACGGCTAGTGGCCCTCGACGTCGGTTTCGGCGTCTCTAATGCGAGGGAGCAGGAAAGTTGCCACCAGCCCGACCAGGATGAAGAAGCCCGCCACCGTGAAGACGAGTTGAGCACTAGAGGTGATTGCACGGGAGGCGGCCGTGACAATCGCGTGACCATGAGGAACATGGCTGAGACCTGACAGCGCCGTCCCGCCCGAGGCGCGAATGGCCGAAGCCGTGCGAGCGGCCTCTACCCCGCTCACGCCGGGAATGGCACTCACCGTCGCTAAGGTGCGCGAACCAATGTCGGTGACGTAGATCATGCCGAGAATCGCCACGCCAATGGCTGAGCCGACCTGGCGCGAGGTGCTCTGGATACCGGACGCTTGGCCACTCACCGCAACCGGAACCTCCGTGAGGATCACGCCCGTGAGTTGAGCCGTGGCCATGCCGACGCCGAGACCGTAGGTGAAGAGCCACGGCACGAGGGCCCACAAGGATGCGGTCGGTGAGAGCATGAGGGCCAGGAGGAGGACACCGAGAACTTCGAGCCCGAGCCCGAGACGCGCGACACCGCGTGCGCCGACTCGCTGAGCAAGTTGAGGAGTCATACCGCCGGCGACGAACGTGCCACTGGCGAGGGCCAGCAGGATCGCGCCGGTGCCCAGCGCTGAGTAGCCGAGCACACTCTGGAGGAACAACGGGAGAACGAAGAGGAGACCGAATTCGCCGAGTGACACCACCGATACGGCAACGTTGCCCGCGGCGAAACTCTTGATTCGAAAGAGCGAGAGTTCGACGAGTGCTGGTTTGTTGGTTCGTCGGCGCCGACCTTCGTAAAAGATGAAGGCAACCAGACACACGACGCCGAAGGCCATCAATAGTGGAATTATCGAGATCGACGAACGAGGCCACGTGAGCGGTCCCAGTACGAAGCGACTCGTCTGGTTCCACCAGCCGTAGGTCACGCCCTCGATGAGGGAGAAGACAATGGCCGAAAGTCCTACCACCGTGAGCGCGACACCCACCACGTCGCCTCCGCGCTCATAGTTCGGGTCGGACGTTTCAGGGATGAAGAGGAGGATTCCCGTCAGCACGAGCAGACCGATCGGGAGGTTGATGAGGAATGCCCAGCGCCAAGAAAAGTCAGTGGTGAGCCATCCGCCAAGGAGCGGCCCGACCGCAGCCATACCGCCAATAGTGGAACCCCAGACGGCGAATGCGATTGCTCGCTCCTTGCCGATGAATAGGGAGTTCACCGTCGAGAGTGTGGCCGGGAGGATCAGGGCGCCCCCCAGTCCTTGGAGGAAACGTCCGAGGATGAGCACCCCACCGTTCGGTGCCGTGGCGGCCACGAGGCTCGCGGCCACGAATATCACTGTGCCCAGTGCGAAGAGTCTGCGTCGACCCCATCGGTCACCGGCTCGACCAGCTGTGATGAGGAGGGCGGCGAAGACCAAGGAGTAGATCGAGTTCAGCCATTCTGA
>JABBNY010000046.1:1333-12338 GCA_019352095.1 Acidobacteriota bacterium | reverse complement strand
ATGATCATTGAGATGCCGAGGGCGATGAATGGTAGGGCTCTCCAGCGACGCGGATTGGTGGTGGGGGAAGTGAATGTAGTCACGGCATCATCTTACCGACACTAGTGTCGGGATAATTCATACGCCCCTCAGACCCTTCATTTGCAGTGGAATCGGTCCTGAATGCTGATCTCGATCGGCCGACGAAGGCCCACTCGGCGATGGCACTTGCACGAATCGCCTGGAGTTCATGCTGTTGGTAGATCGGCACCAAGAGGGTACGTCCACAGCGTGAATTGGCGTGGCCCGTCACATGGGATGACTTCGATATCGTCATCACTCGACCAACTCAGTCCCGTCATAAGGATCGATGGGGTGTACGCCAGGGTGTGCACGAGGCGTCTGTACGGCGCATCATTATGGAGGATGAGCACAATCACGAATGGACGTGGTCGTGCGTCGCTAGGCCCCGCCACCAAGTTGTCCAAGGACGAAGTCGAAGGCCCAGGAAAATACTGGGCCTTCGTGCCGTGGGGGTCAGTACTAGAGGCTTACTACCTCAACTGAGTCCATTAACCCTCGTCCGCTTTCACGTGTAGCACCCTCCTGCACCCTCCACCCATTTCACTCATCTCGCTCCCTTGGCTCGTGCAGACAGTGTCACCAGGGAACTAGGAGCATTCATTAATCCCTCGATCGGCAGTTTCAAGGGCCTTTCGCCGGTACGTCAGGCTGGAGTCAAATCGACTCAGGGGCCGAGGCCAAGGTCTGGCTCAGCGTCAATTTTGGCTGAACTCGTCGCCGCATTCAGCGCGAGCTCCGTCGCGGTTGAAGGGTTCCCGCTTGCGCCGGGTGGTGTCACTGGCGTGGGGATTGGTTTGTCGACGAGGATGGCTGCGATGGAGGTAGCGGTGGCGAGGGCCTCAGTGTTGAGGACTCGGCTACGGGCCGAGGCGCCATCCAGCGGCAACGCCAGTTGCTCGCCGAGCTGTTCGGTTGGTGGCACCGGCCTCGCGAGCGGTATCGGTGAGCCGGGCAGCAAAGGCTTTCTTATAGTCGCGGGCGTATATCCGTGCGGGGTGGCCCGCGTCGGGTATTTCGACTGCAGCCGCGATGAACGGGCACAGGGGCGCGTCCACCTCGAAGGCGGCGAGGAGACGTTCGCGCGCGGTGAGGTCGGTACGGTCGAACACTTCGGGCAGGATGTCGGGATCGAAGTGGCGCAGGTATTCGGCGATTAACTCGTCTTTGTTGATGAAGTGCTGGTACAGCGTCCGCTTGGACATGCGGCCCCTCGACGCAGGAGGGCTCGAGATGGCCTGGGTCCTTGAATGGGCCGGCATCCTCCTGGTGGGCCTGGCACGTAACGGCGCCGGCTTCGACATCGCCTTGGGAGCCACAACGATCTAGACATTTTCTTGAGACGCCTACTGTCTGCCGTTGTCTTGATCGATTGGCGCGTGCCGGCGGACACTAGGCGCGACGCTCTGATCGGTCCGCCATTCGAGTTCACCAAATCGATTAGTGCCGACCCGGCATGCCTCAAATCTTTGGTTCACGAGCCGAGTGATGTCGCGACTGCGCCCTCTAGCGTCATCCACGGCTACGAGTCGATCGCCATCGTTAGCTGTCACAGTGGTTCGCAACGTTGGCGACATCGCTTCTCCAACTTCAATCCGAGAAATCTGCAGGCATGAGCCATCCATAGGGGTGTGCAGAACGGTAGGCACCAGGGGCGTGCAGAAGCACCCATCAGGGATGTTTGACACAACTCGCCGCGAGTCAGCCTTTCACTACAGTTCCTCCGCCACCAAGCGGTACGCACTGAAGTCTGGTGTTTATCTGCACGTAGATCCCGGTTCCTCGAATGAGGACCGGGACTTCGTGTTTTGGGGCGTGATCCACGGACTACGCCATTTCGCACCCAAGAATCCGCGTCGTCGATGGAAGCACCACCGGCGCTGAGAGGAAGGGGGCAGCCCAACGGAAGGGTCGCGGAGACGAGGGAGTCGCGAGACCGGTAGCGGTGCGTCCGACACCAGGCGGATGAATCATAGGGAGTTAATTAATCCATCGAGGTCTCCCTGCGTAGATGACCAGGACGACCTTGGCCGCGTCGACTTCGCGAGCAGCAGCCTTCGTTCAGGTCCGCGGAATCGGCTGATGTCCCCACCGGCTGATCCGGTCGTATCGCCGATTTCCATCCCAGGGCTCACAAATCTTCTTCGTGCCGTAGCCGACTTCGATGAGGAATCCGGCCGGAGACGTTGCATAGAAGCTGAAGGCCCCTTCGTTATCGTGCACGCCCAGTCCGTTGGCGAGCTCATATCCTGCGGCCCACGCGCGGTCGAAGGCTAAGCCCACGTCGTCGCGTTCATTGGTTTCCACCTGGAAGTGATGTAGTGACTTTCCAAGGTCGAAGGGCAATTTCGCAAGAGCAATCGAATGATGGCGAGAATTGCAGTGGTAAAAGCGGACCTCCAATTCGATCCCTTCCATGATTTCTGTCTCGATCCAGTCCGACTGGATCATGCCGAGTCCATCGAGAAGAAACCGCTCGGAGTCGTCGAACGAGGTGACCGCCATGGCGGTGTGTCCCGCACCAACTCCCGTTGTCTGGAAGCCACCCTTCACCAACGGTGAGGAGAAGGGCGCTGGCTCACGCGCGAGGTCTTGCACGAGTTCGAAGCGGAGGCGCCACGGCGACTCCCCGTAGGCGATGCGTGCAACCCCCCGTTCCGCCGCCAAGGTGTCATCACCTTCGTTCAACTCGAACCCGGCAGCCGTCAAACGCTTTGCGACATTCTCAAACGCCTTTGTGCCCGATGCCTCGAATCCGAGTACGGAGCAGTCGTCGAGTGGACCCTCTTGCACGAAGACCCGTCGACTGCACTCATCGTTGCGGTAGGTACGCAGCCCCTGGATCGTGGTGTCCCCGGGCAGCAGTCCAACGACCCCTGTCAGCATGTGATCGAGCGCATCCGGGTTCGACACTTCGACGCCCATGTAGGCAAACTCAAGTTCATGCGACATTGCTCTTCCTTTCGTCTAGTGAGCAATCGCTCGAAAGGTATTGCGGATACTCCCGACACCCTCGACCCAACTCTCAAGGACGTCGCCCGCAGCGAGGTACCTCGGAGGTTGGCGAACGATGCCGACGCCCGCGGGCGTCCCGGTGAATATCACGTCGCCCGGCAGCAGAGCCACGACGCCAGAGAGGGTTGCGATCAGCTGGGGCACCGAAAAAATCAGGCCATTCGTGCGGTCGAACTGGACTACTTCACCGTTGAGCGTGCAGCCCAGTTCGAGGTCGTCGGGGTTCGCGAACTCATCGGTCGTGACCAGCCATGGACCTATCGGGCCGTAGCCGCGAAAGGACTTGCCGAGCGAGAACTGGCCGGCCGCTGCGAACTGGAGCGTCCGGTCTGAAATATCCTGTCCGACAGTCAAGCCCGCAACGTGCGCCCACGCTGACTCGACCGGAACCCGATCGGCCCGTCGGCCGATGACCACGACGAGTTCCACCTCCCAGTCGACGGTGTCACCCGACAACTCGATCTCGTCGAACGGACCGGCCAGTGACGCCGGGAATTTCGTGAATGTCGCAGGCACGTCTGGAACAGACATGCCTGTCTCGAGCGCGTGCGACCGGTAGTTGAGACCAATGGCGAAGACCTGACGCGGCGCAGGCGCTGGTGACTGAAGGGCATCGTCGGAAAAGGTTCGTCCGACAGACGTGTCGATGCGGCTCGCCGCAGCGAAGAAGGCGTCCCACTGCTCATAGATGGTTTCAAGCGCGGGGCCGAATTCGCCGCCGGTCGCCTCGGCGATGTCGATCGCCGTCGATCCCGCAATCAGTGCGGCGCGGCCGTTCACATTCGCTAGTCTCACGATTCCACCGATGCGTTGTGATCCGAACCCGCCGTGAGGAGGGTGCGCAAGGAGTGCAGAAGGGCGCAGGCGCCGCTGGCGTCGTGGGCCACACCGAACAAGTAGAAGTCCGGTCGCTGGAGAGCCGTTCGGACGCCGTGGCGTTCAAACCATGTCTCGTAGGTTCCTTCGAGGTCGTCGACGTCGGTGCCGAGGACGACGATTCGTCCGCCGAGGCTTGAGAACCACTCTCGCTCGACGTCGGTGATATGAGCGGTGACTGACGGTTCGAGGGTGATCAGGCGCCAGCCGGCACCAACGAGGTCGTCGAAGAGAGCGACTTGTCCGGCGAGCTGCACGCGGCCCTGAATGAACAACGATCCGGCCAACGGGTCGTCGGGTGCAATGATGCCGCTCATGATGCCGGGTATCTCGGGCATTGCCTGATCACCACTGCCACTCATCGCAGCGTCGCGTTCGGCGGCTTCATTCTCGTCGGCCACACAGATAATCTCACCCAGCGCGACGGCGAACTCGATGAAACCGCGGACATTCGTCGCACGTTCGCCACTGTAGGCGTCGAGCACAGATTCCGTCACGGCACCCGCGAGGAGCGCGTCGAGCTTCCACGCGAGGTTGGCGGCGTCTCGAAGACCCGCACACATGCCCTGGCCGGCGAAGGGCGGGGTCAGATGTGCTGCGTCGCCGGCGAGCAGTGTGCGGCCCCTGCGCCAATCCTCGACCCACTTCGCCTGGAAGGTGTAGACGGCGTGCCGTTCCAGTGTCGCATTGTGCGGCAGGACGTTCCATGGCGCGAGGAATTCCCACGCGCGCGATTCGTCGTTGAGTTCGTCAATCGTCTCGTGGGGAAGTCGCATGAATTCCCAGCGGCGTCGACCGGGACCGCCCGAGACTACCGTCGTCGGACGACGTGGGTCGCAGATTTGGTAGTTCGAGGGCTCGAAGACGCGGGGCGTGTGCAGCGCCACGTCGACGATGAGCCAGTCGAAGTAGAAGCCAAGGTCGGTCATCTCGACGCCGAGGAGGGTGCGGATCGTGCTGTTGGCACCGTCACAGCCGACCACGTATCGCGCGACCACGGAACTCAGCTCACCGATTGGCCTGGATTCGGTCTGCCAGGTGCCGAGCTCAGTGGTCGCGACACGTCGAACGTCCAGCGTGACATCGCAGGCGTCCTGTCGCAGGTCCTCGACCTGCCAGCCTCGCCGCACCGATACCGAGGTGTGCACGGAAACTGCTCGTTCAATCTTCGCCTCAAGATCTGGTTGCCAGAACATGTTCGCGAAGGGCCAGCCCGACGGGCCCAACCCGTCGCCGGCGAAGCGAAGGAGTACGTCACCGCGTGCGTTTCGCCACTCGTAGGCGTCGGCTGGCTCGCTCAGCGTGTCCAATTCTGGTCCTAGACCGCAGGCCTGCAGGATACGAGCGGCCTCGTGGTCGTAGTGGACAGCTCGCGGAAGAGGATACGGGGTGAGGTGGCGCTCGAAGACGACGACGCGGTGTCCCTTGGCCCCCAACAGGCAGGCGAGGACTCCGCCAACCGGACCCATACCGACGATGGCGACGTCGAAAGCTTCTGTGTTGGTCACTGTCGCTCCTCATCACCCCAGTGGGCACCCGGCCCATCGCGTATTTTTTATCATTTGATAAGTAGTCTTGTCAATATCTAATCGAATGAATAGGATTGGACTATGACGATTTCAATGCCCACTGCGCCACGGCAGCAACGCCCTTCGGCGAATGGGACACGTGATCGTATTCTCGACGCGGCGTTGGATCTGTTCGCAGACCGGTCGTACGAGGGGGCGACGACTCGTGAGATTGCGGCGCGTGCCGGCGTCACTCAGCCACTCTTGAACTACCACTTCCATTCCAAGGACGATCTCTGGACATCAGCGGTCGACCGACTGTTCTCGCAGTTCAATCAGGCGCTGGGCACGCGGCGCGACGGCCTATACGGCGTGGACGACCTCTCAATCGCCAAACTGATGATCCGCGAGTTCATTTACTTTTCCGCCGCTCATCCGCAGTTGCACCGGATCATCACCCAGGAGTGCAAGGCCGATAACACCCGCATGGATTGGTTGGTCGAGACCCACGTTCGCCCGCTGTACGACACCACCGTCTCTTTGTTCTCGCAACTGGTGGCGCGCGGCGAGGTGCCGGCAATCGCGCCAACGAACCTCTATTACATCCTCACAGGCGCCGGGGCGACGATGTTCGTCCTCGCGCCCGAGTGTCGCCGTCTGAGTGGGATCGACCCAATGGGTCCCGGGGCCATCGAGGCGCAAGCCGACGCCGTGGTCGAGCTCCTCTTCGGTCGAGTGCCGGCACCCGCGCCATTCGGACAACGCATGAGCAGGCCTGAGGAACCGTGAAGAGAACACCGAAAGGGCATTTGTGACCACCGAAGTCATCCTCACCGGAACCGGAGTACCACACCCGTCGCCGGGGCGCGCCGGTGCCGGAACCTTCGTACGCAGCGGCGAAGTTCGGCTTCAGTTCGATGCCGGACGGGCGACAGCGCTGCGTCTCGTTGATGCTGGTACTCACCCGACCCATTTGGACGCGCTCTTCCTCACCCACCACCACAGTGACCATGTCCAAGATGTGGCCGACGTCACGATGTCGCGCTGGCTCCATCAGCAGGTGAGTCCGACTGGTCCCCTCGTGATCGTCTGCCCCGAGGGGCCGACAGCGCGATTCGTACGGCGCATGCTTGAGCCCTACGAGGACGATATAGCCGTGCGCACGGGCCATACCGGGGCCCTTCCTCCGCACTTTGAACTCATCACCTTTACCGTGGGTGGCGATCCGAGCGAGGTGTGGCAAAGTGAGGATGGAACGGTCTGCGTCGACGCGGTCGCCGTGCACCACGAACCCGTGCAGGTCGCCGTCGCGTATCGGATTCGAACTCCCGACGGCATCGTCGTCGTATCTGGCGACACGAGGGTCTGCGACGAAGTTGCGCAGTTGGCGGCCGCGGCCGACGTCTTAGTGCACGAGGCGTGCCGTACGACGGCGCTCGCGGCGGCGATTGCCGGCACCGTGTTCGAGACCATCTTCAGTTATCACGCTGACACGCTGGCCCTTGGGAGCATGGCGGAGCAAGCGGGTGTCCGTCATCTGGTACTGACGCACCTTATTCCCGCACCGGATAACGAGGCTGCCGTCTTGGAATTCGAGTCCGATGTCAGACAGGGTGGATATCGCGGTCGCGTCACCGTCGGCGCGGACTTGGCGCGCATCATCGTTGGAGAAGGAGTCGGATAGCCTCGCTGGTCCCATCTGCTGCTTGAGGGAACATCAACGGTTGGAAGTGTGGCGCGGGTGTGCGGAACCTTTCACGAGGGAAATTGGTCGCTTAGTCATCACGTCGTGGTCCTTCACCGCAGTTCCCCCGCCCCACGATCGAAGTCCCAGGCTCGGCCTGCGCCTTCGTACTATCTGGAACGGAGACTGCAGCGCAATCAACGGTCGAGAGTGGGCGGAAAATCCCTTGGAAATCCAAAGGGTCTTGACCGCGACGTAGTTGAGAAGCGGTGAACACGTAGTGACCAACCTCAGTCAGCCGAGGTTGGCGAGGAATTCTAAACCTTCCTGCACGAGCCGCCCTCCACTGGGGTCTGCAGTCACTAGCTCGGGAATCAGGGCTTCAAGCCCAAGTTGCAGGGCCACTCGAGGCACCTTTCGCGAACGGAGCACTTCGTCGAGCCACGCGAGAAACTCGGTGAAGATCGTCGAATCGCCCACGTACTCAGCCGCCGCCGTGAAATCGACGATGTAGCGAAGGTCTTCGAGTGTTCGGTCTTTCTGACGCGGGGTGAACTGCGAGATCGGCGAGTAGAGCGTCGTCAATCTTGCGAACGCCTTTTGGGCGAGGATCGTGCTTTGCGACTCGAGTTCGCCGACGCGAGGATCGAGCACTATGGGTTCGTTGTCCACCGCAGGTGGCGACTCGCGCCAATGCGCGAGCCTCGACAGCACGTCCGCCAAATCGCCAGCGACAGCGTCGGAGCCTAGACGGTGGGCGCGCTCGGGCGCGCCTTCAAAGGCGCGCCCCCCCACAAGTACTGGAATTCCCAAGGCGTGGGCCACGTTGGCGATCGACACCACCCCCGAGAAGAAAATGGGGAGACTGCATGTCACAATCAGCGCGTCGGGGCGACGTCGTTGGATGAAACGAGCTACATCGTCGCTGGGAGTCGACGCGCCGAGGAAGGTGACGGCGAGCCCCACACTTCGAAGTTGCTCGGAGAACATGTGACCGGCCATCGAGTGCCAGTCGCCCTCGGCGCACGCGACAACCACACTGCCCAGCGTTGGCTCGCCCTGTTGGTCCGACGACACGGCGTAGAGAGCCGATTCGGTGACGCCCGTCGCGACGTGCTCGTCCGCCACCGAGATCTCATTTCGCTGCCACTCATCACCGACTTGACGCTGCGACGTGGCGAACACGTCGCAGATGATGCGAGCCTGTGAGTGTCCTGAGGCGAGGAGGTCGACCGCGAACCGCACTGCTTCATTGGTTTTACCGTCGAGGGCACGTTCGTGGAACCAGCTCAAGCGGTCATCGAAGTCGACGGCGTTCATCGCGCCACGATTCGAAACGATGGAACTCGATCGGTGTAGGTCGATGCGAGCCAGTGGGAATGCGATCATGCGAGAGTCGGTGGTCGCTCGACTTCATGTAGTTCTGGAACTCTTCGACACTCGTCCACCACGACACCATCGAGTACTGGGTGGGGCGTTGCGTGTCCGCCCAGACCTCGAGGGCGACGAACCCGGGCCAAGCATCGACCGCGCCCAGTCGGTCCCTGAAGGCCTGATCGAATTGTTCCTCGTGACCTTCGGGGATTTCTAGTCGGCTGTACGCGACGAAGTGACTGGCCTCTCGATTTGCGTGCACCGAGCGACTCGCGGACGGCACTTCGAGATGATCTCGCTCCGTGGCCCACGACCATTGATCGCGTCCCGCGTTCTTGGCGCGGTACATTGCGGCGTCAGCGCCGACGAGCGCCGTGGTGACGTCGTCGCCCACCAGTGAGATTCCCGCGCTGAAGGTGACCTTGTAGGGGCGCACTCGGGTCCACAACTCGCGCAGTCGCTCGAGGAAGGGTTCGGGATCGGAGTCCTCTGGCAACACGACGACGAACTCCTCGCCACCGTAGCGGCCGGCGAAATCTCGCCCGCGCAGAGTCGAAAGAAGAGCGCGACCGAAGGCGCGAAGGACCTGGTCCCCAGCTACGTGGCCGAACGAGTCGTTGACGACTTTGAAGTGGTCCAGATCAATCATCATGACGATCTCGCCGGACTGCAATCGGCCGAGCGCGCGACCTGTCATGCGGCGATTGCTCAGTCGGGTGAGACTGTCGAGCGAAGCATCCTCTTGGTTTCTCTCGATTTCAGCGTGAAGTTGGAGGATTCGGCGTACGTCGATGGCGAAGGACGGGAGGTAGCGCTCTAACTGCATTCGCGCGACGCTGTGCTCGGCGGCGTGCGGGAGAATGGGAGGACCAGCGCCGAAGGACAGGTCGATGGGAATCGCCGACGCTGAGAGATCATCAGAGTCAGATATCGTGCCACCGAGACGCTCCACCAAGTCGCGAGCGACGTTACGCGCATCATCGGGGGAAAAGACCCAGAGCAACTCTCTCATGGCATCAAAGAGCGGTTGAGGAACGACATCGCCCCCGGATGTGATATCCGAGCGTGTACTTTCGAGGTCACCCTCCATCTGATTCCTCCATCTAAGGTTGGAGTCCCCTCATTGTCGATGGTAGTCCGCGTCGTTCGCGGTGAACCGGGTGCATGGTCCTCCCTGGTGGTGGGTACGGCAGTCTCGCGATTGGCCTCGAGGGTTTCAATGCAAAGGGAAAGCCATTCTGAGTGTGGGTCATCCAAACCCACTTCGAGGACCCGTAGTTCTGCTAACGCATTCTGTGATCAGGACCGACCGGAGGTGGACGCCACTATCTAGGGCTAGGACGAATTGAAGGCTAGGGCGAACTCCTAAGTAGATGTCAAACATGAATCTGGACGCAAGTCATGGGGACCGATTGGGTAGTTTCACGAAGGAGCAAGCCGCATTCGATAAACCTAACAACTCGGCCATATTGACGGGGGCGTGCATGACTCCTCATTAAGGTAAGGTGCGCGGCGATGCGAGCGGTTCCGGCTCCAGGTCTTAGCGCCCACGCCACGAGAAGTAACGAAGCGAAGTCGAGGGCCGAGGGCCAAGGGAGAGCTTGGGCCCTCGTCCTGTCCAGCGCATCTTCGAGTCCGCATCACCTGGTGTCCACTACGCGGTGAGTACTTCTGTGAGGTGCGGTCCGGTGTTGGAACCGCCCTTGACATTTGTGCGCGTGGTCGAGTCGAATTCCATGAGTGAACAGCGTTTGGTGCTCTGACCTCCGCTGCGCCAGCAGCATTAACGTTGACGTATCCTGAGAGTGCCGTTCATTTCTGCGTGTGTGCGGTGCTCACCCTCGGTGACGAGGTGGTTCAACGATGGATGGCTCTGACGTGGCGACAGTTCAGACGAGGGGATGCACCGAGATGACACCAGAAATGTGTGCCATCGGACGCCGAGGGCGTGACTGGTGGTCGAACGTTCGAGATGAAACGGAAGAGTCGTCAGATGCCGGTCGTCTAGGTCATTTCGCTCAGGGGGAGCAATCAACCGCCACCACACCTTTCAGTCGTGACAGGCACAGGTCGTGACCGCCGTTTCACCCTCGCCACCGAGTCCTGATCGTCTCTTGCCAGCGGACCCGGCCACGCGAGAGGTGGCCCGGGAGTTGTTGGAGCGCGTCGAACTCCTTCCCATCGTGTCGCCCCACGGTCACGTGGCGGCCTCGATGATTGCCGAGAACGCGAACTTCGCCAATCCCGCCGCCCTGCTCGTCACCCCCGATCATTACGTCACCCGGTTGCTGCACGCAAACGGCGCTACGTTGACGTCATTGGGAGTCGGTGGCGTTCCCGCCGATCCCCTCGAAGTCTGGCGTGAGTTCTGCTCCGCGTGGACCATCTTTGACGGGACGGCCTCGGGCAATTGGCTCGCGTCTGAACTCTTCGACCTGTTCGGTATTGTCGAAGCCCCCACTCGAGAGAACGCGAACCGTCTCTATGA
>JABBNY010000046.1:0-1323 GCA_019352095.1 Acidobacteriota bacterium | reverse complement strand
CGAGCCAAGCTTTCTGCCTCGGGCGCTCATGGACACGTTCGCGATCGAGATACTCGCGACCACTGATGACCCACTCGATGAATTGAACGCCCACCTGAGTCTCCGAGCTGACGCCACTTTTACCCATCGAGTAATTCCCACTTTTCGTCCTGACGCGTACGTCAACGCCCACGCGGTGGATTTCGCGGGCAACGTGGAACGCCTGATCGCCCTCGCCGGTGAGGGGCGCCAGGGATACGACGGCTACCTCACTGCGATGAGAAGTAGACGACAACACTTCATCAATGCGGGCGCCGTGTCGGCGGACCATGGTGTGCGAACGCCGTTGAGCCTCAAACTCGATCCGATGGAGGCTGCGCGGCTCTTCGACCACGTGAGGCGCGGTGAGTGCTCAGAGAAAGAGCGCGACGCCTTCGAGGCCCACATGCTCTACGAGATGGCTCGGATGAGTGTCGAGGACGGACTGGTCATGACCGTGCACCCCGGTTCATTGCGTAATTACCATCCGGACGCCTTCGCGCGCTTTGGTCCGGATACGGGACACGACATTCCTCTTGCGGTCGAATTCACCTCCTCTCTTCGCCCTCTGCTCGCTGACTTTGGCACGGCGCCGGGCTTCCATCTGGTGTTGTTCACTTTGGACGAGACCACCTTTTCTCGCGAGTTGGCTCCACTGGCGGGTTTCTACCCCAGTGTGTACCTCGGGTCACCCTGGTGGTTCCTCGATGCACCTGAGGCCATGCTCCGTTTTCGAGCGGCCGTGACCGAAACGACCGGCTTCTCGAGATACGGAGGTTTCGTCGACGACACGCGCGCATTCTGTTCCATTCCGGCGCGTCACAATGTCGCTCGGCGCGTCGAGGCGAGCTTCCTCGCTCGGATGGTGGTGGAGCACCGCATCTCAATCCCGCGGGCTCGTGAGGTCATCGTTGAGTTGATCGTCGAGGCACCTCGGCGAGCCTTCAAGCTATGAACGTCTCGGCTCAGCGCGCCCTCACTCGAAGGACCTTTGACGCACCACACCCGAGCCCGCCGGCGCGCATTGCCCATTTCGGACTGGGTTCGTTCCATCGCGCGCACCAAGTGTGGTTCACTGCGAACGCGAGTGACGCAAGCGACTGGGGAATATGCGCCTTCACGGGTCGCGGGGGTGGCATCGCTGATGCGCTGGGTCGACAAGACGGCCTCTATACGCTGATCGAACGCTCGGCGACCGGCGACCGATTCACTGTCATGACCAACCTGGTCGAGGTCTACGAAGGTTCTGACGCCGGTGCGTTCGCCAACCATGCCCACCGTACGGTGCTGCTCGTCACCAGCACG